>DAOSMQ010000217.1:0-5076 GCA_035372725.1 Promineifilum sp. (SeqCode) | reverse complement strand
TTCCTGAACGCCATCGGCGGCCAGGCGGCTCTCTGCCAGGCACAACCATGCCTCGACGTAGACCAAAGCCGCATCGATTGGCAGGACGGCGTGGCCGTCGTTGCCGCCGACCGCGAGCAATTTCCGGCCGCGGGGGTAACGTGGTATGGCGCGGCGGCCTACTGTGCCTGGCGCGAGGCGCGGCTGCCGACCGAGGCCGAGTGGGAGAAGGCCGCTGGCTGGGACGACAGCACGATGACGGCTCGCCGCTACCCCTGGGGCGACGAATTCCATGGCAAGCGGCTGAATTTCTGCGACGCGACCTGTGACGCGCCCCAGGCCAATCTGTCCTACAATGACGGCTACGCCGTCGCCGCGCCTGTGGGCAGTTACGCCGACGGCCGCAGCGCCACCGGCCACGATGACCTGGCCGGCAACGTTTGGGAGTGGGTAGCCGACTGGTTCTCTCCGGACTACTACGCCACTTCGCCGGGCGCGGACCCCACCGGGCCGGAGTCGGGCGAACAAAAGGTCGTGCGCGGCGGCTCCTGGTTCGACACGGCCTACTTCACCCTGACCACGGTGCGCCAGTCGTCACCGCCGGAGAACGCCGACGCCACGCTAGGCTTTCGCTGCGCCGCCAACACGCCCTAGAACAGCCGCACTTCGACCGGGTCGCCGGCCATCAGCCCGGCACGGTTGAGCGGCACGACGATCAGCCCGTCCGCGCCTACGAGGGTGTAGATGAGGTTGCTTTTGCCAAAGACGGGCACGGCCAGCAGTTCGCCGGCCGATTCCTCCAGCCGCGCGGGCACATAGTCCTCGCGCCCGCTGGCGCTGGGCACGTTGGCCGCCAGCCGCGCCCAAACGCGGTTGCGCGGCCGCTCTCCCACCAGCCCTTGCAGGTGATAGAGCGCCGGCACGCCGAACATGTCGAACTGGATCAGGGCCGAGACGGGGTTGCCCGGCAGCCCCAGCACCGGCTTGCCCGCCACCGCGCCGACGATGGTCGGCTTGCCCGGCCGCGTGGCCACGCCGTGGAGCAACACGCCCGGCGCGCCTAAGGCGGCGATGATCGTCACGGTCATATCGCGGGCGCTGACCGAGGAGCCGGCGGTGATGACCACCATATCGCTTCTGGCCAGAGCGCTCTCGGCCGCGGCGCGCAGGGCCGCGGCGTCGTCGGCGATGATGCCGAGCGGTTCGGGGATGCCGCCGGCAGCCTGTATCTGCGCGGCGATAGTGTAGGTGTTGATGTCGCGCACCTGTCCCGGCCCCGGCGTCACGTCCGGCGGCACGACCTCGTTGCCCGTGGCCAGGATGGCCACACGCGGCCGGCAGGCCACGGCCACGGTCGTCAACCCCAGCGCCACCAGGCCGCCCAGGTCTTGCGGCCGCAGGCGGTGGCCGGCTGGCAGCACCGTCGCGGACGCAGCCACGTCCTCGCCCACCTGAATGACGTTCTGGCCCACAGCCACCGGCCGCAGCACCTCGATCTCATAGGGGAAATCCGCGCCGCCGGCTCCCTCAATGCGCTGGGTGTGCTCCACCTGCACCACGGCGTCGGCTGCGTCGGGGATCATGCCGCCGGTGTGGATGAGCACTGCCTCACCCCGGCGCAGGGCTACGCCGGCCTTCTGGCCCATGCTCACCTCGCCCACCGCCTGTAACAAGGCCGGCA
Source organism: Promineifilum sp. (SeqCode) (assembly GCA_035372725.1). Taxonomy (GTDB): domain Bacteria; phylum Chloroflexota; class Anaerolineae; order Promineifilales; family Promineifilaceae; genus Promineifilum. The sequence continues at coordinate 3,416 of DAOSMQ010000217.1, read as the reverse complement.
AGGTCTCGCCCGCGCCGTGGGTGTCGGCGGCGCGCACGGCGTAACCGTCCATCGTGCTGCGGCGAAAGGTGGGCAGAGCGTGGGGGGCGCGCACCGCTTGCGCTGTCACGCGGCCGAGTGCCTCACTCGTGGCAATGGTCTCGGCCGCCACCGGCCGTGTCAGATGCGACAGCAGCAGGGCGCGGGCGTCGTCGGGCGGCAGGACGTTGAAGAACTCGGTCATGCCCGGCTGCGCCTACTCGCCCACCAGTGCCCGCAGACCGGCAGCGTCTAGAACTGGTACGCCCAGCACATGGGCGCGGTCGAGCTTGCTGCCGGCGGCCTCCCCGGCGACCACGTAGCTGGTCTTCTTACTGACCGAGCCGCTGACCTTGCCGCCGTGGGCCTCGATCAGCGCCGTGGCCTCTTCGCGCGTCAGGCCCGGCAGTGTCCCGGTCAGCACGAAGCTCTGCCCGGCCAGCGTCTGGCTCGCCTGCGGCGTCGCCGCCCTGTCCGTAGCCATCCTTAGCCCGGCCGCGCGCAGCTTGGCTATCAACTCACGGTTACCCTCGTTGGCAAACCAGGCCGCCACCGATACGGCCGTCCGCGGCCCGACACCGGTGATGTCGTCCAGTACGTCCGCGCCGGCCGTGGCCAGCGCGTCGAGGCTGCCCAGGCTGTTGATCAGTAGCTCGGCCACGACGCCGCCGACGAAGCGAATGCCCAGCGCCGTCAGCAGCCGGTCGACGGGCCGCTCCTTGCTGGCTTCGACGCCGGCCAGCAGGCGATCGACCTTCTTGTCGCCAAAGCCTTCCAGTTCGAGCAGGTCTTCACGCCGCAGGTGGTAGATGTCGGCCACGTCATGAATGAGGCCACGCTCGCACAGCAGCGCCGCCGTCTGCGCGCCAAAGCCGTCGATATCCATGGCCCCGCGGCTGACGAAGTACTCTACGCGCCGGATTATCTGCGCCGGGCAGGTGGCGTTCTCGCAGTAGTAGGCCACCTCGTCCGGCAACTGCACGACCGGCTGGCCGCAGGCCGGGCACGTCTGCGGCGGAACAATAGGCTGCTCGCTGCCGTCGCGGATATCCACAATTGGCCCGACGACGTAAGGAATCACATCGCCCGCCCGCTTGATAAGCACGCGGTCGCCGATGCGGATGTCTTTGCGGGCGATCTCGTCGAAGTTGTGCAGCGTCGCCGCGCGCACCGTTGTGCCGCCGATCTCGACCGGCTCGAGGACAGCGTTGGGGGCCAGCACACCGGTGCGACCGACGTTGACTTGCAGCGCCAGCAGCTTCGTCGTCTTTTCCCGCGCCGGGAACTTCATTGCCAGCGCGCCGCGCGGATCCTTGCCCGAATAGCCCAGTTCCTCGGCCAGCAAACGATCATCGACCTTGACGACAGCGCCGTCAACCTCATAGTTGATGTGGTCGCGGCGCTCGATCCACGCCTCATAGGCGGCCACAACCTCGTTCAGACTGCGGCAGTAGGTGTTATCGGGCGAGACGGGGAAGCCCAGATCGCGCAAATAGGCCAGCCGCTGCCACTGGCGTCGGGGCAACTCGCCGCCCTCAATAGCCACGATGTCATAGCAGTAGAGGCGCAACGGCCGCTCGGCCGTCTTGGCCGGGTCCAGCTGGCGCAGCGAACCGGCGGCGGTGTTGCGCGGGTTCATGTAGAGCGGCTCGCCGGCGGCCAGTCGCTCAGCGTTTAGCGCCTCGAACTTATCCAGCGGCAGGAAGACCTCGCCGCGCACGACCAGGTAATCTGGCGGCCGGAGCGTCTGCTGGGGATCGACGGGGATATGTTTGGGTACGCCATGCAGCGTACGCAGGTTGGCGGTGACATCCTCGCCCACCTCGCCGTCGCCGCGGGTAGCCCCCTGCACAAAGCGTCCATCGCGGTAGTGGAGCACGACCGTCAGCCCATCCAGCTTCGGCTCGACGACGTACTCCAGATGGGTGTCCGCGGGCAACAGCCGGCCGATGCGCGTGCGCCAGGCACGCAGGTCGTCGGCGCTGAAGGCGTTCATGAGGCTGAGGATGGGCGCGGGGTGGCGCACCTTGGCGAAGATGTCGGCCGCGGCCGCGCCAGCGCGCTGCGTGGGCGAGTCGGGCGTCGCCAACTCCGGATGCTCGGCCTCCAGCGCCACCAACTCGCGGTAGAGCGCATCGTACTCGGCGTCGCTGATAACCGGCGCGTCGAGAACGTGATAGCGATACAAATGGTAGTTAAGCTCCCGGCGTAGCTGTTGAATACGTTCTTCTGGGGTCATACGGTTGCCTATCGGTGTGTTTGTCCACCACCATTCACCCGGCTACGGCGCGGCCGCGGGCGACAGGAAGTCGCCCGCCACCCAGCCCTCGGTGCCATCGGGCAGGCGGATACGCCACCACTGATAAGCGCCGCCGGGCGTCGGCCCTTCAATAACTAGGGCGACCGAGTTCTCGCCGGCGACGGTGATAGGGGCGTTGCTGGTGTTCGGCCCGTTGCGCACGGTGACGCCGACGCCGCCCGTCTCGACGACGGTGGCGTAGTAGCCGGCGGTCACCTCCGGCGGGGCCACGGACAGGTCGGGCGTGGGCACGCTCGTGGCCGTCGGCGCGGCCGTGGGCGGGGCGACAAAGATGGCCGCCGTCGCCGTGGGCACGGGCGGGGCCGTCAGACGGATGATCGTCGGCTCCAGGCCGGCCGATGTTGCCGCCGGCGGCTGGGACAGGAAGCCGGCCAGTGCCCACAGGGCCAGGGCCAGACCAATGACGGTGATGAGCGTGCCCAACCCCAACCACAGCCAGGGTTGGCTTCGCTCTGCCGGTTCGCTGGAATGAGATGAGGGAGTTGATTTCCGAAGCATACGGTTATTGGTGGCCGGCGGTGACCGCCTCCACCAGCAGCATGGTCACGTCGTCGAAAGCGGCCGCCTCGCCGCGCCAGGCATTGATGTCGGCGGCCACCTGCTCCAGGCAACGCGCCGCGCTCTGCCCTGCGGTAGACTGAAAGACGTGCTTCAGCCGCGCCAGGCCATAGCTGTCGCCGGCCATATTGCGCGCGTCGGTGACGCCGTCGCTATAGAGCAGTAGATAATCGCCCGGTCGCAAGGTGACGACCTGCTCCTCCAGGCTTAGATCGGCGATCATGCCCAGAAAGCGGCCGATGCCGGGCAACGACACCGGCTCCTGCCCGGGCCGGAACAGCAAGGGGTAATCCTGGGCGGCGCGGACGTAGGTCAGGCGGCCAGTTGGCCGGTGGAGAACGCCATAGAACGCCGTGACAAAAGCGTCCATGCCCTGGCTATCCTCGGCCATGCCGACGGTCAGCAGGCCGCGGTGGACAGCCAGAGCCACCTCGGCCGGCGAGCGCGAACGCTGCGCCTCCTGCATGAACAACGTCCGCGTGACGGCCATCAGCAGAGCAGCGTACATGCCCTTGTCGGC
>DAOSMQ010000216.1:0-5089 GCA_035372725.1 Promineifilum sp. (SeqCode) | reverse complement strand
GCGCGGGAGAGGAAGTGACCATCGCCGGGTGAGTATAGCGCAAGCGCCCGGTGGGTCGCACCTTCCTGGGGGTGGTTAGGGCAGTGGGGCGTTCAAGAAAGTGCCAGACACTGGTGGCGGCGAGAGTGGCGGGCTACCCGTCCAGCAGCGCCAGCAGTTGCCGCGCGGCGGCCGTGGCCGAGAGTTCGCCAGCCATCACCGCGGCCTCCATGGGCGGCAGGGCGGCGCGGACGGCGGGACGGTCGTAGAAGGCGGCCCGCAGTTGCTCGTCGAGCAGGGTGTGTAGCCACTCGCGCGCCTGTGCCCGGCGGCGGGCGGCAAACGCGCCCGACTCGGTCGTGCGCTCGCGGAAGCGCTCCACGACCGCCCACAGGTTAGCCACGCCCTCGCCCGTCTCGGCCGAGCAAGTGTAGGCGCGCGCGTGCCAGCTGTCGGTCGCCGGCGTCAGGTAATGTAGCGCCCGGTTATATTCCGCCCGCGCCGCCTCGGCGCGAACGCGGTTGTCGCCATCGGCCTTGTTGATGGCAATGGCGTCGGCCAGCTCGACGACGCCCTTCTTGATGCCCTGCAACTCGTCTCCCCCGCCGGGGATGAGCACCAGCAGAAAGAAATCGACCATTGAGCGGACGGTGACTTCGTTCTGGCCCGCGCCGACCGTCTCGATGAGGATGACATCGAAGCCGGCCGCCTCGCAGACGAGCATCGTCTCGCGCGTCTTGCGGGCCACGCCGCCCAGCACGCCGCCGGTGGCCGACGGCCGGATGAACGCCTCGGCGACGCGGCTCAGTCCCTCCATGCGCGTTTTGTCGCCCAGAATGCTGCCACGGGTCAGGCTGCTGGATGGGTCGATGGCCAGGACAGCGACGCGGTGGCCGGCGGCGATGAGGGCCAGGCCAAGCGCCTCGATGAGCGTGCTCTTGCCCGCGCCGGGCACACCGGTGATGCCGACGCGCAAGGCGTTGCCGCTGTGGGGCAGCAGCCGGCGCAAAACCTCCTGCGCCGTTTCAAAGTGGGTCGGAGCATTGCTCTCGATCAGGGTGATGGCGCGGGCCAGCACGGCGCGGTCGCCGGACAGGACGCCGGCAACGTAGTCGTCGATGCTGAGCGGCCGGCGGGCCGGGCCGCGGGTCGCCGCGACCGGCGGCGTGGCGGCGTCACGGCCGGCGTCCAGGCCATCGTGCCGGCCGGCCACGCCGGAGATGATGCGCGCGGTAAAGGCGTCGCCGGCGTCGTCGGGCGTCCAGTCGGGTTTTCGGGGGGAGGAGGGCATCATGTGGTCAGTAGGTCAGCGCTCAGTCGTCTGTCGTCCGTAGTCGGCGGTCTGTGGTCGGCTCTTACAGCCCCAGCCCATAGGCATACTCGAAGCTGCCATAGGCCTGGCCCATGGTGGCGCGGGAGAGCGAGCGGCCGGCGATGGAACCGGCCAGGTCGTCCATGCGGAACATGAACTCATTGTAGTTCCAGTGTGTCTCGACCAGCCCGCCCAGCACCGGCCGGTCGATATAGAAGCGCGACAGGCCATAGGGCGCGGCGGTGAAGGCGATGGCGTCGCCGGCGGCGTTGGTGGCGCGAACGTCGAATTGCGGGTAGGGGCCGCGGCCGAGGCGGGGTAAGGCGCTGACGCGGTCGAAGCGGATGGGCGTCCCGCCAGCCGGAACCCACATCGCTGACGGCTTGATCGACAGCGCGGCCTGTTCCAGCCGCTCGCTGCGGAAGAAGCGGTAGCCTTTGCGGAACAGATTCAGGCCGACGTAGGGCAAATAGGCAGTGAAGACGCTGCGGTCGGGGAAGATGGTCCAAATCCACTTCCATGGGAAGACGGGTACGTTGAGGCAGACACGTTGAAAGAAGCCCGTGCCTTGCAGCGTCTCAACCCCGGTGGGCAACTCGAAGCGCCCGCGAAAGTTGAGCCGCCGCCAGCCAATGTAGTGCGTGCCGCCGAAAGGCGTGTCGATGTGCATGGACACGGTCGGCGCGTCGTAGGCGGAATCGAGCGTGCTCCACGCCTCGAACTCGGCCGCGCCGCCGGGGCCGCAAACCGTCGCCGCCAGGCCGACAGGGCGCGCGGCCGACTGGCGAAAGGTGACGCCGTGGCCGTGGCCGTCGCCCCAGCGCAAGCTGCCCGCGGTCGCGTCCATTTCCGCCCGGCCGGCCAGCCGCAACAGGTCATGGACGGCCTCGCCGTCGCAGTACCAACCGACAGACATGGCGTCGAAGCGATCCACGCCGCCGGTGACGGGCCGCGCCCGGTCTAGCCCTGGCAGCCAGACGTCGTTGATGCGAATGCGCTGGCCGGCGCGCGCGGCGACGGTGAACATGAGCTGGCGCGGGCCGTAGCTATCTGGCCCTTCGGGGCACAGCAAGAAGAACCACCACGACGAGGCATGACGGTTTTGCTTGGCCGGCATCTGCGACCAGATGAGGTCGAGGACGGACTGGTGATCGGTGTCGGTCAGGTAAGTGGTCAGGAGGGCCTCCGTGCTCGCTGTTGTCTATTCGTCGATTATAGACGAAAGGTGGGGAAAGGGGACAGGGCCAGTGGTTCGTGGTTGGCCGCCGGCAGTTGGCGGTCAGCCCCTACCAGGGTGCGTCTGCAATGTAGCGCTGGCCACGTGGCGCGTAGCGCTGGCCGCGCCCGCCCCGGCCGAACAAACCCGTCGCCCTACTTGGCATCCCCGCCCTATCCACAAACCACTTTCCGCGGCTATACTTGCGGCGTAGTGAGGTGACTATGATCAGCATCTATCGTGATGGTGAGAACGGGCTACTGGTGGCTGACGGGTTCCCCCCAGGGGCCTGGATTCATGCCGAGTCGCCCTCAGAGGTGGAACTGGCGTTGTTGCAGCGCGAGTTGGGCCTGCCGCCGAGCTTTCTGGCCGCGGCCGTCGACCCGCGCGAGGTCGCCCGCACCGATACGCAACGCGGCATGCACCTGACCGTTGTCCGCGTGCCCTACAACTTCGGGGCGCGCGAGCGCGTGCCTTTTCGCACCACGCCGCTGGGTATGATCATCGCCCCGAACCACTTTTTGACCATCTGCCGGCGGCCAATCGATTTCGTCCACGACCTGACCGCCATCTACTCCGCCACCACCCTGCCGACGCGCCGCGCCAACCGCATGATCCTCGCCATCCTGGGCATCGTCGGCCAGTGGTTTCTGCGCGATCTGGAAGAGATCGACCGGCTCATGGACGACGTGGAAGACCGCCTGATCAACTCCATCGAGAATGGCGAGATGATGGAGTTGCTGCGCTATGAGAAGAGCCTGGTGTACATCAAGACCGGGCTGGAGTGGAACGAGACAATGGTGCGTCGTTTGCAGGATGGGTCGCACTTTGGCTGGACCGACGACGACCTGGAGATGCTCAGGGAGGTCGAGATCGAGTATCGGCAGGGCGCGCACATGGCGGCGACGATGCAGGCCGTGTCCGGCGAGATGACCGACACTTTTGCCTCGCTCATCTCCAACAACCTCAATGTGGTCATGAAGTTCCTGGCGGCGGTCACCATCATCCTGACTGTGCCGATGCTGTTCACGTCGTTCTACGGCATGAACGTCGCCCTGCCGGGGCGAGACACGCGGCCGGCCTTTGTGGTCATGACGCTGCTGTCTATCGGTGTGACTGTCCTGGTGTCCTGGTGGTTCTGGCGGCAAGGTTGGCTGTCGTTCCGCTGGCGCGTTGGCTCTGACGCAAGGGATGGCGGCGATGACCCCGGTGTGTGAGGCAATGCCTGCTCGGCGGCCAGACGGCGCGGGAATTTTTCAGAGGAGCGTGAGCGGCGACCCGCTGGCCAGCAACGACGGGGCGATCGTGATACAGTACTGCTGCCCGACGGCGCGACCGGCGGCGAAACACAGAGATCAACATCATCGAACCTGTCATGATCCTCAACCGTCGTCGGCGGCGTGCCCTGCTGTTTCTCCTGTTGATTTTCGGCCCGCTGACCCTGCTTGCGTCGGTGGTGATGGTCTATGCGCTTGGCGGGCCGGCCGTGGGTGAGAGGGCGCATCGGCTTAGCGCGTTTGGCGGGTTGCGTCTGCTACTGCCACAGACGGTCAACTACACCGACAGTGACGGCCCTCTTTATCGTGGCCAGCACGCCACCTCCGCTGCCCGGCCGCCAGACGAACTCCTGGCCGTCTCCTATAACCTCCACTTTGGCGACGCCCTCGATGCGGCCCGCCGCGCCTTCGAAGCCCGCGATCCGCTGCCCGCGCCCGACTTTTTGCTGCTGCAAGAGGTCGATGCCGCCGGCACCGAGTCGCTGGCCGCGGCGCTGAATTACGATTATGTCTACTTCCCCGCCTCGGTAGCCCCTGATGGCGACGACTTCGGCAACGCCATCCTCTCGCGCTGGCCACTCAGCGACGCGCACAAACTCATCCTACCCGGCGTCCACCCCCTGAGCGGCCAGCAGCGCACGGCCACGCGAGCCACGGCGCGCGTCGGCGGGCGCGAGGTGCTGCTCTACTCCACCCATATCGAGATCGCCACCGCGCCGGTGGCCCTGCGCGCGGCGCAGATGGCCGCCATTGCCACGGACGTGCCCGCCGACGCGACGGCGGTGCTCATCGGCGGCGATTTCAACGTCGTCACCGGCCGGGGCGCGCGGGCGCTGGCCCGGCTTTATGCCGACCACGACCTCGACCACGCCAGCCAGACTGCCGGGCCGACGCTGACCCGCCTGGGCGTGCGCGCGCCGGCCGACCACCTCTTCACGCGCGGCTTTGAGGTGGTGGCCGCGGGCGCGGCCGGCGACATGACCGCCAGCGATCATTTGCCGGTGTGGGCGTGGTTGCGGTGGCGCTAGGCGAGGCGCGTCAGCCTACTGCGTCGCCACCACGAAATCGAAGCTCGCTATGCCCTCGCCGGCCGGCGTGACCACCAGCGCCGGCTGAAACTCGGCGTCGCTGGCGTTGGCGGGGTCATCGGGGAAGAAGAGCTGCGTCGTCAGCACGGGGCCGCCGGGGGGCTGCACCCTGACGTAGAGGCGCGGCGCGCGGCCGGGGATGGGGCCGGGCAGGATCGTCTCCAGCGTGTAGCGGCCGTCGGCGTCGGTGAACTGGTGGCCGCGCAGGCGGAAGCTG
>DAOSMQ010000215.1:0-5099 GCA_035372725.1 Promineifilum sp. (SeqCode) | reverse complement strand
CGTTGACGTTGACCGTTGACATAGCAACACTCACCTGTATGCCCTAGTTCCGCGCCTGATTGACCAGATCGCCAACCCACACCAGCGCCTCGCCGTCGCAGACGAGCCCGCCAGCCGACGTGATCCACGTCCGCAGGTTGGCCAGTTCCTTGTCTGGCCGCAAGCGGACGATCTGCACGTGGGCTTCCAGGTCGTCACCGGGAAAAGCGTACTGGCAGAAGTGGAAGCGCTGCTTGAGCCAGTTTGTGCCCCGGCCGGGCAAGCGCGTGCCCATGATGCAGGAGAACAGCGCCCCCAGCAGCGGCCCCGGCAAAGGCAAACCGCGCAGCCCGCGCCGTTGGGCGTAGGCCGCGTCGCTGAAGAGCGGATTGGTCTCGCCCAGCAGAGCCAGGTAGGCATCGTGTTCGGCAGGGGTGTAGGCGCGCCGCAGCGACGCCGACTGGCCAACGCTAAGGCCGCGCAGATCCCTCTCCCCAGCCCTCTCCGTGGGAGAGAGGGGACGTTGCTGAAAAGTGGTCTCGTCATCGCCGCCGCCGATCTGCATGATCGCGTCGCCGCGGCAGCCAAACTGGCCGTCGCTCCTGGCCACGGCGGTATTGACCCAAACGCGGCCAGCCGCGTCCACATCGACGATCTCCAGCCGCAGCTGCACCGGCTCATCGGCAACCGTCGGCGCGGTGAACATCAGCGCGCCCTCGCGCTGGCCCACGCCCGGCAGCAACTCTCCCAGCGCCCGCCGCAGGTGGGCGTAGAGAAACATGCCATGAGCCACCGTCCGGCCGAAGCGGCTGCGCGCGGCAAAGGTGGGATCGACGTGGATGGGGTTGTCGTCACCGCTGAGCGCCGCGAAGCGATCGAACTGCGCCTGGGTGAAGGTCATTGGCTCCGTGATGACATCGCCGATAGTCAATCTCATGGCCGTATCCTCATCGCCTAGGCCGGCTGCGCCAGCCGGCGCAACTCGTCCTTAACGACCTTGCCGGCAGCGTTGCGCGGCAGCTTATCAATGAAGACGACCGACTTGGGCGCTTTATAGGCGGCGATCTGGTTGCGGCAGTGGGCGATGACCGCCGCGGCATCGAGCGTCTCGCCCGGCCGGAGAACGACGAAGGCCCGCCCCACCTCGCCCCAACGCGCGTCGGGCACGCCGACGACAGCGGCCTCGGCCACGGCCGGCAACTGGTAAATGACGTTCTCGACCTCAGCCGGGTAGACGTTTTCGCCGCCGCTGATGAACATATCCTTCCAGCGGTCAACGATGGTGTAGTAACCATCGGCATCGCGCACGGCCACGTCGCCAGAGTGGAGCCAGCCGTCCACGATGGACGCAGCCGTAATGTCGGGCCGCTGCCAGTAGCCGGGGGTGACGCCCGGCCCCTTGATGAGTAGTTCGCCGCGCTCGCCAGGCGGCAGGTCGCGCCCCTCGCGGTCGACGATGCGCACATCGACGTAAAGCTGCGGCTTGCCCACGGAGCCGAGCTTGGCGCGGCCAGCCCCCTTCTCGATCAGGAAGACGGTCGGCCCCGTCTCGGTCATGCCAAAGCCGAACTGAATCTCGATGCCACGGTCGAGATAGCGTTCCAGCAGGCTGGTGGGGATGGGCGCGCCGCCGGCGGCCCAGGAACGCATCTGGCGGAAGGTCGTGCGCTCGAAGTCGGGGTGCTGGCTAAGGAACAGGTAGACGGCCGATACGCCAAAGATGGCCGTGGCCTCCTCCGACAGCAGGCGCAGCGTCTCGGCCGGATCGAACGCTTTCTGGACGATAGCCGTGCCGCCAACGTGAAAGGTCGGGTTGGTGTACATGTTCAGCCCGCCGGTGTGGAAGCACGGCAGCAGGTTGAGCGTCACGTCCTCGTCGGTCAGGCCGATGGCCAGGCCCAGATTCAGGGCGTTGTAAAAGACCATGCCGAAGGTCTGCAAAACGCCCTTGGGCTGGCCGGTCGTGCCCGCGGTGTAGAGCAGATGCCACGTCTCGTCCAGCCTACGGGGACGCATCACCACCTCGCGGCCAGAGGCGGACGCCAGCGCGTCCTCGTAAGCAGCGACGCCCTCCGGCGGCGCGCTATCGCGGCTGGCCGAGAGGGCCATCAGCCGGTCGATGCCCAAACGCCCGGCCAGCGTGAGCGCCGCCTCAGCAAAGGCGGGGTCGTACACCAGGGCCGACGGCGTGGCATCGCGCAGGATGAACTCCAACTCCGGCACGGCCAGCCGCCAGTTGAGGCAGACCAGGATGACCTCGGCCTTGGCGCAGCCCCAGAGGATCTCGAAGTAGTCGGACGAGTTAGGGGCCAGAAGGGCCACGCGCTCGCCCGGCTCCAGCCGCCACTCGCGCCGCAGGAACTCAGCAAAGCGGCCGGCGCGCAGGTGAAACTGGGGGTAGGTCAGTCGCCGCCCCGTGGCCGCGTCGATCAGCGCCGTCTTGTCGGGGCGTAGATCCGCTTGCTTGGCCAACCAGTCGAAGGTGTACATAGCGCCCTCCGCTCTAGCCCTCCAGATGGCTCAGCAGTGCGACCATGAAGGCCTCTGGCTGCTCGATGTGGGGCGAATGGCCGACGTCGGTGATGACGACTTCCTGGTAGCGGCCGCCATTGGCCGCGTAGCGGTCGAGGACAGCGCGCGTCTGGGACACCATCGGCTGTGGCGGGAAGACCTCCGCCCCCGGCCAGCCGGGCACGGCTCCCAGCATTCCCAGCGTGCCGAAGTCGAACAGCGAATTGTCGCTGACGACCTGGTCGCTGTCGCCGCGAACCCACAGAATGGGCGGCTTCTGGGCCAGGTCGGTGATACTGCTCAGGTTCAGGTACTTCGGCGACGTGGCATTAATCGGCCCCCAGACGCCGGGAGCGACGGTCGGCCAGTTGGTCGAGGGCAGCATGTCGCCGGGGTAGCGGTCCGCGCCCGTCTTCTCCAGCAGCAGCGAGCTAAGGAACTCTTCCTCGCGGGCGGCGCGGAAGGGCGGCTTGTAGTAGAAAGTATTGATGACCATGCGCGGCGCGTTGGCGTCGTCGCTGCCACGGTCGCCGATCTGCATGCGGCGGACGAATTCCGGGTTGACCGAGCCGCCGCCCGACCCGGCGAAGTCGTCGTAGTTGGACCGGCCGTCGTTGTCCTTTGAGCCGCCGAAGCCATAGGGACTGACCGGGGCGACGAGGGTGATGCTGCGGACAAGCGCCGGGTAGTCCAGAGCGAATTGCAGCACCGGCGCGGCCCCCAGCGACCAGCCGATCAGGTGGGCCGGCCGCTCGCCCAGCGTGTCGGACAGGGCCTTCAGGTCTTCGGCCCAATCCTTCGCCCCGCGGGTGGCGTCGATGAGCAGGTCTTCGGTCTCGCCATAGCCGCGCAGGTCGGGGGCGATGGCCCGAAAACGCGGCGGCAGGGCCAGCATCGTCTCTTCCCAGAAGACCGACGACGAAGCGTTGCCGTGGACGAAGACCACCGGCTCGCCATCGGCCGGGCCGCTGGTGAGTACGTGGGTGAGCAGGCGGGCCGTGGGGACAAACGCCGAGGTGATTCCAGGCAGGGTGGGGATGGATGACATGGGATGCTCCTTGTAACGGTCTAGTGGGTGGGTGTCGGGACGGGTGTAGGGGCAAGTCTAAGACCCGCCCCGACAAACCAGTCCTTATCCCTGTCAATACTCGTCGCGCAACTCACGTTTCAGGATTTTGCCCGCGGCCGAGATGGGCAACTCCGGCCGCAGGACGACGCTTTTGGGAACCTTGTAGCGGGCCAGGCGGGCGGCCGTGAACGCCAACAGCTCGGCCTCGCTGGCCTGCGTGCCCGGCCTTAGCACCACGTAGGCGCGACCGACCTCACCCCATTTGGGGTCGGGCAAGCCGATGACAGCGCACATCAGCACGGCCGGATGCTGGTAGAGAACTTTCTCGATCTCGACGGGATAAATATTCTCGCCGCCGCTGATAAACATGTCTTTCTTGCGGTCGACGATGGTGAAGTAGCCCTCGCTGTCATAGCGGGCCATGTCGCCGGTGTGGAAGTAGCCGCGGTCATCGACGGCGGCGGCGCTGGCCTCCGGATCGCCGAAGTAGCCGGAGCAGTACGATGGCCCCTTCAGCACCAGTTCGCCGTCCTGATCGGGGCCGAGGAAGTTGTCGTCGTCATCGACAATGCGGGCATCGACGTAGAAGTTGGGCCGGCCGATGCTGCCCGCCTTGCGGATGGCGTCCTCCGGAGCCAGAGCGAAGATGCCCGGCCCGAACTCGGTCATGCCAAAGCCCTGTTTGAAGCGGATGCCCTTCTCGCGGGTGTATTGTTCCACCAGCGGCACGGGTAGCGGCGCGCCGCCGGAGGTGCAGAAGCGCAGTGAGGAGAGGTCGGCCGTAGCCCAGTTGGACGCCTGGGTGATGACCTGGTACATCGTCGGCACAGCCCCGAAGACGGTCACGCGCTCGCGCTCGATCAGTTCCAGCACGCGCCGGGCGTCAAACTGGCGCAGCAGGATGGTCGTGCCGCCGAAGATGATTTGCGGCAGGGTGTAGACGAACAGGCCGCCGGTGTGGAACATGGGGAAGACGTTTAGATAGATGTCGTTGTGGGTCACGTCGTGGATGACGGTGTTGAGCGTGTTCCAGGCGATCATGCGATGGGACACCTGGGCCGCCTTGGGCAGGCCGGTCGTGCCGCCGGTGAAGATCAGCGCGGCAATGTCCTCCGCCTCCAGTTCGTCGGTGGTCACCGGCGTGGCCGGGGCGGCTTGGAGTGTGGCCTCAAAGGGCAGGCTGCCGCCGACAGCATCGCCCTCTGTGTGGAGGCTATAGCCGATAGCCTCTGGCCGGCCGCGCAACAGGTCTTGCAACGCGGCCACCTTGCTGGCCATGTCGCCCGTGGCCGCCACGGTGGCCGAAAAGATGAGGACCTTTGGCGTCGTCTGGGCGATGATGCCGGCTAACTCCTGCGGGTGCAACCGCCAGTTCAGCGCCGTGTGCAGCGCGCCCAGCTTGCCACAGGCGAAAAAGGTGTCGAGATGCTCCACGCCGTCGTGGGCCAGAATGGCCACACGGTCGCCACGGCCGACGCCGGCCACGTCGCGCAGCCAGTTGGCCAGCCGGTTGGCGCGCGCGTTCATCTGGCGGAACGTC
>DAOSMQ010000214.1:0-5110 GCA_035372725.1 Promineifilum sp. (SeqCode) | reverse complement strand
CTTTTTTGCCATGGCCCTCAGCGCCGACGGCCTGGAGCAGATCGAGGCGGCCATTGAGTTTGGCGGCAATCTGTCGCTCAACCTCGGCGTGGCCAGCGGCGGCGTCTATGTCATGGCCGGCATCTACTTCAGCCTGGCCGGCGACGAGACCAAGCTGACCGGCTACCTGCGCTGTGGCGGCTATCTGGAAGTGCTGGGCATCATCTCCATCTCCATCGAGTTCTATCTGGGCTTCACCTTCCGTAGCAAGGGGGGTGGCGGTGGCGAGGTCTGGGGCCAGGCCTCGGTCAAGGTGGCGGTTAAGATCGCCTTCTTCAGCGTCAGCGTGACCCTCACCGTTGAGCGGCGGTTCGCCGGCGCGGCCGGCGACCCGACTTTCGAGCAGGTGGTCGGCCCCGACGACTGGAACACCTATTGCGCGGCTTTCGCCTAAGCGCCCGGCCCATCAGGATGTCCTATGACCACAACTCAGACGATTGTGTGGATTGCCCTGCCTAATGGCTACGCCGGCGAAGCGCCGGAGCGGCGGCTGCGGCTGTCGATTTTCGTTGCCCCGCGCCTGCGCAGCGACGCCGGCCGCACATTGGCGCTCTATCCCGACTTCCTTGACTGGGCGGCGCGCCTCGGCCCGGACGTGGCTTCGTTCGCGCTAGAAGTCGATGATGGCACGGTTGTGCCGGCCACCGTGGTCAGTGAGCCGCCCGATCCGCTGCTGTGGGCGGCGCTCTTCCACGCAGAGACGCCGGTGCGGCCGTTCCAATTCGACGACTACGCCGACCGGCCCATTGTCAGCTACCCCGTGCGCGACGTGCTCAACTTCGTCAAGCGCGTCTACCGCGAGACGGCCGCCGCCTCGCCCACTGACTTGCCGCGCATCGCCCCCGACCCGGACGACCCGGAGCGCGGGCCGGCGCTGACCCAGCTGTTTCGCGAGCTGATCCACGGCCCCCACCGGGAGATCATGCGCGTGCCCAACGAGGCAGCGCTCAGTGAGCGCCTGTCCGGCTCGCTGGAGCGGGCGCGGCAACAGGCCCAGGCGCGGCGGGCGGCCGGCCAGCGCGGCGGTCCGCTCATCGAGCCGGACAGCATCGCCCCGGCAGGCACGCCCAGCGATAGCTTCTACCGGACGATGCTGTTCCACTACCGGCCCGCCCAGGCCAAGCCTGTCGAGCTGCCGGCCAGCGAAGACGAAGCCGCGACGCTCTTCACGGCCGAGTTCGACTTTCACCAGATGCTGACTGCCCTGGGAGACTACCCGGCGCTGCTGCGGCGGCTGGGCCTGATCGTTGACCTGGAAGTGCCCGACGGCGCGCTGCCCGTTTCCGACAACGAGTTCGCCCAACGCAAGCTGCGCGTCAACGCCACGTGGGCTTCCAACTTCGCGCCGCTGCCAGCCGACCCCGGGGCGCTCAACGTCAGCCCCTGGACGGTCTACGCCCTGGCGTCGCTGAACGGGCAAGACCTGTTCATCTCCTGGCCGACACGTGACGCGGGCGCGGGCATGTGGCTGCCCGTCGCCGGGGCGGTGGATGTCGTCCAGGTGGACGCCGACGGCGCGGCCCTGCGAACACTCCACCAGGTCAACAGCATCGACCGTCTGACCGACGGCCGTCCTGTGGCCATTGACGCCCCGGAGCGCGACGGCCTGGGCGCGCTGCGCACCAGCGGCCTGGCCATCGTCCAAACCGGCCGCGCCGCGGCCATGGCCGAGGACTTCAACAACTCCCTGGCCCTCAACAAGCTGCTAGACCAGAATCCCCCCGCGCCGGTTGACCTGCGCGCCGAGGACGTGCAGCGCGGCTATCGGCTGGACGTGCAGGACGTGACCACCGGCCTGTGGTACTCGCTCCATCGCCGCGTCGGCACGTTCAATCCCCTCGACGACGCCCGCGGCCCCTTCGATGTGGCCGATGAGGGCTTCACCCAGCCATCCGCGGCGACACCGGCAGAGAAGCCCGGCACGCCGCCCGACCCCAACGCCGAACTCTACATTCATGAAGCGCTGTTCACCTGGGACGGCTGGAGCCTGTCCGCGCCGCGGCCGGGCAAGGCCCTCAGCCGCAGCGCCCGCGCCCCGTCGCCCGACGAGCCGGGCACGGAACCGGATTACGTGCCTAACAAGGCCATGACCGCGCTGCGGCTGGAGACGAGCTTCCGGCCGCAGGACGGCTCGCTGCCGCGGCTGCGCTATGGCCGTCCCTACCGCCTGCGCGTGCGTGCCGTCGACCTGGCCGGCAACAGCCCGACAGTGGACGAAGCCACGGCGTTGCTCGCTAAGCTGGGGGGGCTGTTCCAGCCGGTGTTGCCCGTCGACCGGGAGGCGCTCTACAGCCGTTTCGAGCCGGTTAACCCGCCGGAGATTGTGCCGCGGGCTGAGTTCACCGAGGGCGAGTCGGCGGCGCGGCTGGTCATTCGCTCTGACTTCGACCGCTCGGCCGAGACCTACGCCGCCGAGCACCCGCCCTATGCCGCCGTCAACGAGCGCCACATCGTCGCGCCCAAGGCGGCTCTGGCCCAGATCGAGGCCCACGGCCTGCTCGACGCTGCCTTCGACGCCAAGCCAGGCGCGCTGACAGAGGAGGAGGTGCGCGCCATCCGCCAGGAGGTCTACGAACTGGCGCGGCGCGAGGCCGGCTCGCTGACCGACACAAGCCTGCCGACGGTCATCTTCGTGCCCACCAGCGCCGAAGCCCCGACGCAGGGCTACGCCGTCCACACCGAGGAGCAGTTGGAACTGCCCTACCTGCCCGATCCATGGTCGGCCGGAGCCGTCTTCCAGGGGCTGCCGGGCACAGCGCCGGGGCAGTTGACGAGCATCGTCTGGGGTGGGCTGGCCTGGCCCAAGGCGACGCCGTTCCGGCTGCAACTGGCTGAGGGGGACGCCCCGCCACAATGGGACGAGGCCACGCGCGTGCTGACCGTCTTCCTGCCTGGCTCCGGCGCGGCCACGGTGCGCATCAGCTCTCTCTTTGGCGGCGACCTGACCCATGTCGGCCTGTGGCGCTGGCTGGAGGAGGCGGTCGAGGCGGGCGAGATGGACCCGGCGCGTCTGGACGAGATCTCCGTCGCGGCCAAAGAAGGCCGCCACTGGATGTTCACTCCCTTCCAGGAACTGACCTTGGTGCACGCCACGCAGCACCCGCTGGCCCAGCCGGAGTTTCTGGAGCTGTCGGCCGAGCGCCCCTATGGCCAGGCCATCGCCTACTTGAGTGGGGCCATCGACCTGCACGCGCCCTCCACGGCCAAGATCGACCTGTTGGCGACGTGGACGGAGCCGCGCGACGACCCGGCCGCGCCCGGCCCGGACAGAGTGAACGGCCAGGCCCATGTCATGGAGATTCCCATCGACCTGCGCAACCAGCCCATTGCCGTGCCGCACCTGGAAGCGCCCGGCCGCTTTGTCCTGCTGCTGGAGGATGACCGGTTGCTAACCTTCGACGCCCACGGCTGCGCCATTGTCGCCCAGAACATCCGCTGGCGGCAGGCCAACGAGCCGCCCCCGCCGCCGCACGAGGCCGACCGGCGCGAGAAGCGCCGGCTGCTGGCGGAGAAGATCGCCGCCCACGACTTTGGTGATACCAAGTACCGCCGTGTCCGCTATCACCCGGCGGCCACCTCCCGCTTTCGCGAGTACTTTCCGTCTGACCTGTGGGGTGAGTTGAGCCGTGCCGGCGGCGAGATCGAGTTGGACATCCCCGCCTCGGCGCGCCCGGCCGCGCCCCAGTTGCGCTATGCCCTGCCTACCTTTGGCTGGACGGCCGAGGACGACGGCGCGACGGCCAGCAGCCGGCGACTGGGTGGCGGCGTGCGCCTCTGCCTGGAACGGTCGTGGTACTCCTCCGGCGATGGCGAATTGCTGGCTGTCGTCCTGGGGCAGGGCGTGCCCGACCCGCGCGACCATCTCTACCGCTACTCCACCTTCTGGGGGCAAGACCCGCTGTGGGTCAGCCCGCCGCTGGAACTGCCGCGGCCGGCCGCCTTCCGCAATGCCGACCTGGTGGAGACGCACGTGGCTTTGGGCGAGTTGCCCGGTAGCACCGTGACCGTCGTCGGGTTTCTGCCTCGCTGGGACGACAGCCGCAGCCTGTGGACGGTCGATCTTGACTTGCCCACGGCCGGGCACTACTTCCCGTTCATCCGCCTGGCGCTGGCCCGCTTCCAGCCGCGGGCGCTGTCGGATGTGCGTCTGTCGAGCGTGGTGTTGGCCGACTTCGTGCAGACCGCGCCCGACCGGCTGCTGACCATCGCCCGCGACGCCGGCGGGCCGGGCGTCCACCGCGTCCACGTCAGCGGCGCGGCCTACACGGCACGGCGGGGGTTCAACAACGTCGTGACGCCGGCGACAAGCCAGATGACGGCGCGTTTGGAGCGCCGCCGCCCGGACATTGCCGACGAGACGCTGGGCTGGACGGCCGTGGCTGAGGCCGCCGCGGTGGTGCTGACGCCCGGCGCGGTCGATGCCGACGGCACTGGCCACTGGGAAGGCGACATCACCGTGCCGGCGGCGGCCGCGGGCGAGAGGCTGCGGCTAGTCGTGCGCGAAGAGGAGTCTTACGAAAATACCACCGCCGGGCGGCCGGTCTACGTCGATGTCGTCGCTTTATAGACGCGCGCCTCTCAGGATGTACACGCCGCCACAGACGGCGCGCCTGCCCTGACAGTGCTTCCAGTAGTCTGTAGCACAGCCTGTCAGGCTGTGGTGTAGCACAGCCTGTTAGGCTGTGGCTGCGGCCGACGACAGCCTGACAGGCTGTACTACTTGGGCCGCATACAGCCGGTCAGGCTGTGGTGTAGCACAGCCTGTTAGGCTGTGGCTGTGGCTGTGGCTATGGCTGTGGCTGACGACAGCCTGACAGGCTGTACTACTTGGGCCGCATACAGCCGGTCAGGCTGTGGTGTAGCACAGCCTGTTAGGCTGTGGCTATGGCTGCGGCCGGCGACAGCCTGACAGGCTGTACTACTTGGGCCACATACAGCCGGTCAGGTTTCAGGTCAATTGGTGACAACTGAAAATCCGCGTCTGCCCTGATCGGCTGGTTGCCGGGGCGGGCGGACGGGCTATAGTTGAGCCACCTATGGACCTCAACGCTGTACTGACAACCGCCGAGGC
>DAOSMQ010000213.1:0-5111 GCA_035372725.1 Promineifilum sp. (SeqCode) | reverse complement strand
CGGTTTTGTGCCTGCCGATGGCATCTTGGCCGACCTGGGGCTGTCGTCGCGGCAACTGGACGACGCCGCGCGGGGCTTTTCTTTCCAGCAGGACGGCCCGCTGGACATGCGGTTCGATGCCCGTAGTGGGGCGACGGCCGCCGATTTGATTAACAACCTGGACGCGGAAGAACTGGCCGACATCTTCTTCCGTTATGGCGAGGAGCAGCAGAGCCGGCGCATTGCCCGGCTCATTGTCACTCACCGGCCGCTGCACACCACCGCCGAGCTGGCGACGCTGATCGCCCGCGAGGCGCGACGCAGCGGCCGGCCGGGCCGCCACCCGGCCACGAAGGTGTTCCAGGCGCTGCGCATCGCTGTCAACGGCGAGTTGGATGAGATCGCCCGCGGGCTGCGCGGGGCCGTCGAACGGTTGGCCCCCGGCGGCCGGCTGGCGGTCATCAGCTTCCACTCGCTGGAGGATCGGCTGGTGAAAGAGTTCATGCGCGAGAGCAGCCGCGACTGCGTTTGCCCGCCCCAGCAGCCGGTGTGCACCTGCGGGGCGCAGCCGGCGCTGCGGCTGGTCCGTCGCAAGGCCATCAAGGCCACGGACGAGGAGATGGCCGCCAACGCGCGCAGCCGTAGCGCGCGGTTGCGGGTGGCGGAGAGAACTGGGAATTAGGAGTGGCCGGGTGGCCAATACTGATCAACTGACAACGGCTTACTGTCCTACTGAACACTGATTACTGATGACTGAGCTGATGGCCGTGCCTGAAGATAAAACTCGCCCCAAGCCCCGCCAGGCGCGGGAACTGGCTCGTCGCCTGGGAATGCTCACCGAAGCCCAGGCCGCCGCCGGTTGGGGCGTCATCGTCGTGCTGGCCGCCTTGCTGGGGGCCATCTACCTCAATCAGGCCAGTCGCATCGCCACCATCGGCCGCCGTGTCCAGATGGAGCAGAACGATCTGGACGAGGTCAAGCGCGCCAACGCCGATCTGGAGCGCCGCATCGCCGAGGCACAATCGCTGACCCGCCTCGACGACGAGGCGCGGCGGCTGGGCTTCGTGCCCTCGACACCGGCCGACATCGACTACGTCGTCATTCCCCAGTATCCCACCGAGCCGGCCGACGCCGCGGCCATCATCCCGCCCAGCGCCAGCCTCACAACGGAGCCGGAAGACCCGCCCGCGCCGCCAGAGACGCTGTGGCAGGCCATTGCCCTGGCCTTTCGCGACCTCGGCATCGACCTGACGCGAGGAGAGACCCGTGAACAGTAGCCAAGTGCGTCGCATGTGGACGGTCGCCATGGGCATGGGTGTGGCCCTGGGCGTCATCATTCTGCGCCTGTTCGCGTTCCAGGTGCTGCACGGCGAAGAGTGGCGGGATGTCGTCATCGAAGATTGGGCCGTGACCGACACGCCGGAGCGCGGCGTCATCTACGACCGCAACGGCGCGGTGCTGGCCGTCGATGAGTGGGACTACCGCGTGGGCATCTCCCCCAGCGTCCTGACCGACCCGGAAGAACTGGCCAACGAGCTGGCCCCCGTCCTGCAGATCCCCCGCGGCCAACTGCTGGCCGACCTGGAATCGCCCGAACTCTACGTCGTCCTCGCGCCGCGCGTGCCCTCGGAGACGGCCGACGCTATTCGCGCCCTGGCCTATGGCGACGAAGTACAGCTCGACGCCCTGCCCCGTCGCTTCTACCCGCAAGACCAGCTGATGTGCCATGTCCTCGGCTTTGTCGATTTTGACGGCCAGGGCGGCGCGGGCGTCGAGGGCTACTACCAGAGCGAGCTGGCCGGCACGCCCGCCAGCGCCACCGTGCCCCTTTCGCCCCTGCGCCAGCAGACGACGGTCATGGCCCGCGAGGGCAGTGACCTGGTGCTGACTATCGATCGCAGCGTGCAGTACACCGTCGAGCGCCACCTGAAGGAAGCCCTGGCCGAGTATGGCGCCGTCAGCGGCTCGATCATCGTCATGGACCCGCGCACGGGCGCGATCCTGGCCATGGCCGCCGAGCCGTGCTATTCGGCTAACAATTTCTTCGACACCGACAAGGCCCTGTTCTACAACCCGTTGGTCAGCGCCGTCTACGAACCCGGCTCAGTCATGAAGCTGGTGACAATGGCCGCCGCGCTCGATTCGGGCACCGTCACGCCGACGACCACCTACAACGACACCGGGGCCATCACCGTGGGCGGCCATACCAGCTATAACTGGGACCGGGGCGCTTACGGCACGATGGACATGACCGGCTTGCTGGCCCACTCGCTCAACGTCGGCGCGGCAACCATCGCCACGTGGATGGGCCCAACGACCTTTTATGACTACTTCCAGCGCTTTGGCTTCGGCCGGCGCACGGGCGTTGACCTCTTCGGCGAGGAGCCGGGGCTGATGCCGCTGCCGGGCAGCGGCGAGTGGCAGGAATCGTTCATCGCCACCAATGCCTATGGCCAGGCGCTGGCCGTGACGCCGCTGCAAATGATCTCGGCCATCTCCGCGCTGGCCAACAATGGCTACCAGATGCAGCCCTACGTCGTGGCCGAGATGCACGACGAGAATGGCGTCCATGTCCACGAGCCGACGGTGCTCAGCCAGGCTGTCAAGCCGGAGACGGCCGCAGCGGTGACGACAATGGCCATCACTGCCGTGCAGCAGGAGGTTCAGGAAGCGCTGATCGACGGCTACACCGTTGCCGGCAAGACGGGCACAGCCCAAATCGCCGAGCCGTTCGGCTATAACCCGACGGACACTATCGCCTCGTTTGTCGGCTGGCTGCCGGCCGACGACCCGCGCGTCATCGTTTTCGTGAAACTCGACCGGCCGCAGACCGCCCCCTGGGGCAGCATGACCGCCGCGCCGGCGTTCTCGAAATTGGCCAAGGAACTGGTGGTTTTACTCGACATCCCGCCGGACACAGTGCGCTTTGACGCGCAGGCCTCGGCGGCCGGCAATGGCGGCTAAGGGTCTCTTCCCTTGCCCTCCAGGAGAGGGCCTCTTCCCTCGCCCTCCGGGAGAGGGTTAGGGAGAGGGCCTAACGACGAACATTTGGTAACTGAGATGCTTCACCTGGGTCACATTCTGGCGGCATTGACCGACTACCAGCCCACCGGTAACGAACCGGAGGTGACCTCGTTCGTCGTCGACAGCCGCGAAGCAGGGCCGGGGTCGGTCTTCGTCGCCTTCAGCGGCGAGCGGGCCGACGGCCACGCCTTCGTCGCCGACGCCTTCGCCCGTGGGGCCATTGCCGCTCTGGTGGAACGTTTGCCCGGCGGCGACTGGCCGGTCATCGACACCCGCTCGCGAGCGGGGGAACCCTCCCCTAACCCCTCCCAATGGGCGGGGGAACGGGCGGCGGGAGCCTCCCCTGGCCCCTCCCAGCGGGCGGGGGAACGGATGGCGGGACACCTCTCTGGCCCCTCCCAATGGGCGGGGGACTGGCCGGCAGGGCCAGTGCTCTTCCAGGTTGACGACACGCTGCGCGCCCTGCAAACCGTGGCCCGCGCCTGGCGCGCCCAGTTGGACACGCGCGTCGTCGGCATCACCGGCAGTGTCGGCAAGACCTCGACCAAAGAGCTAACCGCCGCCGTGCTGTCGCGCCGCTATCGAACGCTTAAGTCGTCGGGCAACCAGAATAATGAGATCGGCGTGCCCCTGACGCTGCTGAATCTGCGGCCGGAGCACGAGCGCGCCGTCATCGAAATGGGCATGTATGCCCAGGGCGAGATCGACCTGCTCTGCAACCTGGCCCGACCCGTGATCGGCGTGGTGACGATGATCGGCCCAGTGCACATGGAGCGACTCGGCTCTATGGACGCCATCGTCGCCGCCAAGCGCGAGCTGGTTGCCGCCCTGCCGCCGGAGGGCGCGGCCGTGCTGAACTACGACGACCCACGGGTGATGAGCATGGCCGCGCACACCCGTGCCCGCGTCTTCACTTACGGCCTCGACGCTGGTGCCGACCTGTGGGCCGACGCCATCGACTCGATGGGACTGGACGGCGTAAAGTTTGCCCTCCACTATGGCGACGAGACGCTGACTGTGGGCGTGCCGCTGCTGGGCCGCCACAGCGTCCATACGGCGCTGCGAGCCGCGGCCGTAGGCCTGTTGGAAGGGCTAAGCTGGGATGAGATCATCGCCGGGCTGAGCGACAACAGTGCCCAATTACGGCTCGTGGTCGGGCACGGCCCGCGCGGCTCGGTGCTTATCGACGATACCTACAACTCCAGCCCCGACTCGGCCCTGGCGGCGCTCAATCTGCTGGCCGACCTACCGGGCCGGCGCATCGCCGTGCTGGGCGACATGCTGGAACTGGGCCGCGCCGAGAAGCAGGCCCACCGCGTCGTCGGCCGTCGCGCCGCCGACGTGGCCGACCTGATCATTGCCGTCGGCCCGCGGGCGCGCATCATGGGCGGAGAGGCGCTGGCGTTGGGCATGCCCACCGACCACGTCTACATTGTCGAGGACGCGCCGGCGGCCGTGCCCATCCTGGAAGAGACCATCCAGCCGGGTGATGTCATCCTCATTAAAGGCTCGTTGGGCATGCGCATGGATCGCATCGTCACGGCGCTGGGGAGGATGGACTGATGGGTCTGGCATTGACGCTGGCCGGGGCCACGTTCCTCATGGCCGTCATCTGGGGCACGCCGCTCATCGAACTCATGCGGCGGCTGGGGCTGGGCAAAAATATCCGTATCGACGGGCCGGCGACCCATGCCGCCAAAATGGGCACGCCGGCCATGGGAGGTATCCTAATCGTCGCCTGGACGGTCCTGGTCAGTCTGGTGGTCAACGTGGTGCAGTTTGTGCAAGCGCTGGAAATTGTCGAAAGCGTGGTCATTCCCCTGGGTGTCTTGGTAGCCTACTCTATCCTCGGTGGCATCGATGATTACCAGGGGTTCCGCCTGCGACCGGGCGAAGGCATGCGCGCGCGCGTCAAGCTGGCCGTGCAATTGGTCATCGCCCTGATCGCCGCCGTCCTGCTCTACTGGCAGGTGAACGACCGGCACGGCTGGGTGGCCGTGCCCACCGTTCCCGTTCTGCTCGACATCGGCCTGCTCTACATCCCGGCGGCCGTCATCGTCATCACGGGGTCCGCCAACGCCGTGAATCTGACGGACGGCCTCGACGGG
>DAOSMQ010000212.1:0-5127 GCA_035372725.1 Promineifilum sp. (SeqCode) | reverse complement strand
CCTCCCAGCGCAGCGGCAGCGGCCCGAACCAGAGGGTGAACTCTGCCCGCGAACCGTCGGCCAGCGGCTCGAAACGATGGATGCGGGCCAGGATGGGCAGCGGCGTCAGCTTCTTCAGCACGCGCGTGTCGCGGTGGAAGGCGGCGACAGCCTCAACGGGCGCAGCGACGGTGAAACTGTGCTTGAATTCGGGCACGTTGTGCTCCCTAAACCAGATCGAGTGTGCCCGTATGGCCCTCGTCGTAGGCAGCCAGGATGCGAGCGGCGACCTTTGAGGGCGGCGCGGCGTCCTTGGGCATGCGCAGCGGCACCTTGTCCCATAGCGGTGTGGCCACGGCCGACGGCCGCACGACCGTCACGCGCCGCGACCGCTGCTCCTTGCGCAGCGCCTCGGCAAAGGCCTCCAGCCCTGCCTTAGCCGCGCCATAGGCCGACAGGCCGGGCAGTCGCAGCCGTTCGCTGATCGCGCCGGCGAACATCAGGTGCGCGTTGGGCGCCAGCAACGGCAGACTGTAGTGGTTGGTCAGATACGCGCCGGTCAGGTTGGCCGACAGGATGCGATTCCACACTGCCGGGTCCATGTCCTCCACCGGCGCGGCGGTGATGTCCCCGGCACAGTAGAGCCATAGATCGATGTCGCTTACCTCCTGGGCCGCGGCCCTGACGGCGCGCTGCACGCTGAAGGCGTCGGCCACGTCGGCCGACAGCGAACAGGCGACAACGTCGCGCAGCGCCGCCTCATCGCGGCTCACGGCGACAACTGTCCAGTTGCGTTCGTTCACGGCATCCACCAGAGCGCGGCCGATGCCACCCCCCGCGCCCCAAATCATGGCTGTTGTCATAGCGTCTTCGTTTGAGCGATTAGATTCATTGAGCAAAATTGATTGGACTCATCCTAGCACGTTGTCGATGTTTTGTCAATATTTCGCGCAGTTTCAGGGGCTTGTTGTCAGGTTATGGCGCAATGTCAGAGGATGCTGAGAAGGTGGGCGTTTTCGTCCGGGCCTTTTGTTGGTGCGCCTATAATCCCCAATGATGTTTGTCCAACGCAAAGGCTGTCTCGGTCTATTTATCGCCATCGCTCTGTTGGTGGCTGTGCCGCTTGTCTGGCGCAGTGCGATCAAGGCCCACTACCGGCCGGCCACTTACACGCGCACGGACAGCCCGGCCCGCTCGGTGGCCGTCGTCTTCGGCGCGGCCGTTTACAATGGGCGGCTCAGTCCTGTGCTGCGCGACCGCGTCGATACGGCCGTTGCTCTCTATCTCAACGGCCAGGTCGAGCGCATCATCATGAGCGGTGGCCAGGTGTCCGCCCAGCGAGATGAGCCGGCAACGATGAAGGCCTATGCCGTCGCGCAGGGCGTTGATGCCGCGGCGATCATCACTGACCACGGCGGTCAGCGCACCTATGATACCTGCTACCGGGCGCGTTACGTCTACGACGTGCGCGACGCCATCCTGGTGACACAGGCGTTTCATCTGCCGCGGGCGCTGCTGACCTGTGACGGGTTGGGCGTCAACACCATTGGTGTGGTGGCCGACCAGCAGCCATACCGCAGCGCGCACTGGTATGAGATGCGCGAGACGATCGCCACAGTGGTTGCCGCGTGGGATATCTTCCGCCGCCAGCCCCCGGCGCTCATTGAGACGGCCGGGCAGCGTAGCGACTGGGCCATGCAGCTGGCCGGCGACGACTAGAGCCGCGCCCGCAGCGCCGCGGCTGCCGCCCAGCCCGATAGCGTCGCTCCCTCTACCCGCGGCCCGCCGAACGCGTCACCGGCAAAGATCAGCGGCGCGTCCAGCCCACTCACCCGGCAGCGCTCTGGCAACACGGCCAGGGGCACCGCATGGGGCCAGCGCACCAGCTCGGCCACCCGCACCACCGC
The DNA here is from genome assembly GCA_035372725.1 of Promineifilum sp. (SeqCode). Classification (GTDB taxonomy): domain Bacteria; phylum Chloroflexota; class Anaerolineae; order Promineifilales; family Promineifilaceae; genus Promineifilum. Next base: position 3,241 of record DAOSMQ010000212.1, on the reverse strand, counting down.
GCCGGGAGCCAGCCAGGGCCGCGCCGCGTCCGCCAGCCAGTCCAACGCCGCGTCGTCGGCGTCGTGCCAGTGGACAGCGCTGGCGGCCGGGCTGGCATGGACAGTCAGAACACACGCCTCAGGCGAGATGCCCTTGCGCTGGTTGTCGGCCATCCAGCCGATTGGCCCGGCCGGCATTTGCAACGCGCCCGGCGCGGGCAGGCGCGTTTCCCCCTCAATGACAAACAGCCCGCACAGGCAAGAGCCGAAGCGGACGCTTTCCAGTGCGGCGCGGTCACCGGCCGGCAAAACTACGCCGCCGGCCGCCAACAGGCCCAGGCCCACCGGCGCCGGCGGCGTCAGCAACAGCGCCCGCGCCGCGTAGCTCTCGCCACCGGCCATCTCCACCCGCCAGCCGTCACCCTCTGGCGCGACCGCGCCAACACGCAGCGACAGGCGCACGTCCAATCCTTCGGACAGGCGCGCCGCCAGGGCGCGGAAGCCGCCGCGGGCAGCATAGCGCGGGTGGCCATCGGGCGGTGTCGTCGCCAGGGAGCCGTCGGACCAGCCGCGCGACCACTCGTAGACCCAGCCGGCCGCCCGCCAGGCCGCCACTTGCTGCGTGAATTCTGGCGAGCGGGTGGTGAAGAATTGCGCGCCGCTGTCGGCCCGGCCTGCGCCGAGGGCGCGGGTGGCCAGCCGGCCGCCGGGCTGCCCGCCCTCATCAACGACGACCACCCGCAAGCCAGCCTGGCGCAAGGCCCGCGCCGCCGTCAGACCGGCCAGGCCCGCGCCAACGATGAGGACATCGGTCATCATCGCCGTCGCGCGTAAACCAGCCCCAGCATGCCGGCCAGCACGACCGCCGCGCCGAGGAAGAGCCAGGAAGAGACCGACGACGCGCCGGCGGCCGTTGTTGGGGCCGGCGTGGTCGGGATGGCGGTCGCGGTGGGTATGGGACTTGGGCTGGCCGTGGCCGTCGCCGTCGGCGTGTTGGTGGGCGTGGCCGTCGGCGTCGGTGTGTTGGTGGGCGTGGGCGTCAGACTGGCCGTCGCCGTCTCGGTGGGCGTGTTGGTGGGTGTCGCCGACAGGGCAATACGGGTCAGACGGGCGTTGGGCGTGGCCGTCGGCGTCAAGGTGGTCAACGTCGCCGCCGGGTTGACGGTCGGCACGGCCGCCAGCCGCGTCGCCAACCCCGTCTCGACGATGAAGACCGGCGGCCCGCCAATATCGCACTCGGGCGTACAGCGCGCGCCGCCGAGCCGCACCTGGTAGAAGCCGTTGGCCGCCCGTAGCGGCGCTTCCTCGCCCGTCGCTGACACCAGCAGCGCCTCGTCGGCCAGAGCCGGCACGTGTACGGTGACGGCAACATCGCGCCGCGCCCACAGTACGCGGGTCACGCCTTCCGGCCGGTTGAAGGTAAAGCTGTAGAAGTTGCGCGTCTGCTGCCGCCCCACCGGGTAGGTGAAGCCGCTCAAGTAGCGCACCGTGGTCTGGTAGGCGTCGAACGCGGGGCGGCGCGAGCCATCAGGCCGCAAGATGCCGAAGGACTCGCCGCCGGGCGGCAAAAGAATGTCGAGCAGCTTGTAGACGCCCACGCGCGCCGCTTGCGCCCCATAGGCCAGCGCGTGGGCCTGGACGACATACCACGCCTGCTGCTCCAGATCGACCTGGAAGCTCGGCCGCTCTACCGGCCAGAGCGGGTCAAGGTTGGGCGAGGCGTTGGTCTCGTTGACCCAGATAGGCTTGCGGATGCCGTAGCGCTCCTGGATGTCCCACGTCTCGTTGATGAGTTGCTCGACCGTCTCCACGCGGAAGTAGATATGGAGGGTGACGACGTCGAAATAGGTGTTGTTCGTGGCGGCGTCGGGGTCGGCCGTGGCCACGCGCAGGAACTTGTCCAACCACTGCGGATCGTGCCAATAGGACCAGCCGGCCAGATGGATAACCGACTGGGGATCCTCCTTTTTGGCCACCAGATAGGCGACCTTCAGCAGTTGGAAATAGTCGGCCGGCGTGCCGCTGAACTCGTGGCCATAGACGCCGGCGTCAATCTCCGGCTCGTTCCAGACGATCCAGTGATGAACGCCGCGCGGCGCGTAGTATTCCACGACCTTGCGCACATAGCCGGCCCAGAGGTTATCGGGGTCATCGACAGGCAAATAGAGGCCGCGCGGCACGCCGGAGAACGGCTCGCCGTCGGTCGCCCAGGCAGGCGTGTTCTTCAGCAGGCCCACGACCATACGATCCCGTGCCTGCGCCTCGACCAACCATTCCTCCAGCACGTGCAGGGTGTTCCAGTCGTTCGGGCCGGTGGGCTGGATTTCGTTCCAGTAGAATAGGATGCGGTCCCAGCCGACGTTCAGCTCGGCCGCCTCCTCCGGTTGCCAGAAAGACTCGATCACGCCAAAACGCGGATCAACGCGCGGCTCGGCCTGTGCCCGCGTGGAGAGGGACAAGGCCGCCAGGAGGATAAACAATACGAGGACGACCGGGAGTCGTCGTCCGTGGGCCACATACTTCATGCTTCGATGCCGTCAAATGTGCGTTTATGCGAATCAATCAGCCGGCGATTATAATCCTCTTGGAGATACGATACCAATGGACACACCTACCCCCCCACCCATCCGCCTGCGCCCGGCGCAGGAAGCCATTCTGGCTTATCGCTCGGGGCGCATGGCCGTCAGCGCCGTACCTGGCAGCGGCAAGACGTTCACGCTGTCTCTGCTGGCGGCACAACTCATCGCCGACGGCCGCATCGACACCGACAACGGCCAACAGGTGCTCATCGTTACCTTCCTGAACGCCAGCGTCGATACCTTCCGGGCGCGCATCCGCCGCCGGCTGCTGGAGATAGGCCGACCCGACACCGGCTTCGACGTGCGCACCCTGCACAGCCTGGCCCTGGAGATCGTCCGCTGGGGTAGCGACCTGCTGAGTGATGACCTGGCCGTCTTAGACGAGGGCCAGAGCCGGCAATTCCTCGATGCCGCCGTGGACGGCTGGATCAACGACAACGCCCGCCTGTGGGAAGCGTTTCTGCCCGACTACGGCCGCGAATACAGCCCCCAGATGATCGCCCGCTGGCGCGACATCACGGCGACGACGGCCGCGGCCTTTATCCGCGAAGCCAAGAACGAACGCTACCGCCCCGACGCCATTTTTGCTACCATCCGCGCCCAGGCGGAGGAGGCGGTTGACGAAGATACGCCCAACCCCGCCCGCTCGCCGCTGATGCACATGATGGCCGGCATCTATGGCC
>DAOSMQ010000211.1:0-5128 GCA_035372725.1 Promineifilum sp. (SeqCode) | reverse complement strand
CATGGGACTGCCACCACAGAACGACTGGCCGCCTACCTGTCAGGTCAATGGTCGCCAGACGACTTTGGCAAAGCCCTGCCATTCGCCGCCCCATCTGTGGTAGAGTGGTGGTCATGGACATGCTTGCCTATCTCTCACCCGACCGGGCGGTGCTGCTGGCCCGCCTGGCCGCCGAGCGTGCATACCTGCTACAACGACTAGAGGGCCTGGACGAGGCGACGCTGACCCACGACCCCGTCTTCGACGGCTGGACGGTGGCCGCCCTGCTGGCCCACCTGGCCTATTGGGACGCGCTGGAAGCCGACCGCCTGGGCAAGCTGGCCGACGGCCGCCCCGGCGACATTGAGCCGCCCGGCATCGGCGCGGACACGGTTGATGCCCACAACGCCGCGCTGCAACGCCGCTTCGCCGGCCTGCCCTTCAGCCAGGGCCTGGCCCTGTGCCAAAAGGAAAATCGCAGCCTGATGCTGGCCCTCGACCGGCTGCCCGACGCGCTGCTCTTCGGGCGCGCGCGGCTGCGGCCCGGCTGGCGGGCGACGCCGGCGACCTGGCTGCGCCGCCGCGCGCGCCACGACGCCGGTCACGCCGCCGACCTGGCCCGCTGGCGCGCCGGCTACCCGCCCAACGACCGCTCCGTGCGGGTCATCCACCGTGACCTGCTGCGGCCGCTGGTGGGCCAGTCGCGGGCCGAGCTACTGGCTCTGATTGCGCTTATCCCACCCGACGCGCGCCAGTCGCAGGCCATCGAGGGCGAGTGGTCACTGCCGCAAGTGCTGGGTCATATCAGCGACTACGACCGGCTGGGCGTTCTGGCGCTACAGCGACTGGCCGCGGGCCAGACTCCTGACGACGAGCAGACCTTCGATATCGAGGCCTATAACGTCGAGCGCGGCCCGTTCTGGACGGGCGTGACCTTAGCCGAAGCGTGGGCGCAATTCGTGGCCACGCGGCGGGCGCTGCTGGCCCTCGCCGCGACGCTTGACGACGCGACGCTGGCCCGGCCCTTCACTGCCCCCTGGGGGGCGCCAACGACCGCCTGCGGCTACTTGCTGGATATGGCCGGGCACGATGGCGAACACGCCGACGCCCTGCGGCGATCGCTGGGCCTGCCGGCCCTGCCCCGCCGCCTCATCCGGGGCGCTGGATGAGCCGGAACGCCGCCGGCGGCGTCTGTCGCCAGTAGAACAGCGCCAGACCAATCACCGTCGCTCCGCCCACGCCGGCGAACACCAGCCAGGGCAGCGCCGGCGCGCCCCGTGTTGTGGCCATGTCCACCAGCGTGCCGCCGAGGATGTGGCCCAGACCGCCGCCGATGGCCATCGCCAGCGAGCTGACGCCGAAGTAGGCCCCGCGAGCGCGGTCGTCGGACATGTCGGCCGTCACCGTCTGCGAGTTCGGCATGGCCAGCACCGTCCCCAGCGAGAAGAAAAACAGCCCGCCATAGAACGCCGCCAGGCCCGGTGCCAACCCAATCAGCGCCATCCCCAGGGCCATGACGGCGACGCCGAGCACAATGGTCGTCGTCGAGCGCAGGTAGCGGTTTGTCACACGCAGCGCCGGGGCCTGCAAGACGATGGCCAACACGGCGCTGATGGTGAACATGATGCCGACGCTGCTGTCCTGCCCGGTCAGGGCGCGGATCTGGAGTGGCATGGCGATGGACAGTTGCACCCACATGAACCAGAAGCCCATCATCAGCAGCGTGAAGACGACAAAGGCGCGGTCGCCCAGGGCCAGTCGCAGCCCGGCACGCACCGTCTGCGGCTCCGAGCAGACGCTGACGGGCGGCAGGAAGAGCAGAGTGACGACAAAGGCCAGCAGGAAGAACGCCGCTGAGGCCAGGCCGACCATCTGGAAGTCGAAGCGGATGAGGTAAGCGCCGATGAGCGGGCCAACCGTGCGGGCGACGTTCTGCAGGATGCCCAGGCGGCCGTAGATGGCCGTCAGTTCCTCCTCCGGGGCCAGGGTGGCCAGCGTTGCCCGAATGGGCGCGTCGAACAGCGCCCCACCCAACGCGGCCAGCAGCCCGGACAGCAACAGCAGCCAGGGCACACTGGCAAAGCCCATGACGATGAAACTGGCGGCGCGGATGAGCACGCCCAGCAGGATTAGCCGGCGCGGCCCCACGCGGTCGGCCAGCGCCCCACCGAAAACGGTCAGGCCCTGCTGCACAAACTGGCGCACGGCCAGCACCAGGCCGATGAAGGCGGCCGCCCAGCCCAGCCGATCGACGTAATGAACTGACAGGAGCGGGATGATCAGGAAGAAGCCCGCGTTCATGAGGAACCACACCGCCAGGACAGTGCGTAAGCCCCGCGCGCGGGCGCGCGGACTTAAATCCGTAATGGCAACTTGCTGCATAAACTCTCTATTCTAGCATGAAAAAGCCTGCCCGCGCCCGGGGCGCACGGCACTGCAAAGTCGGAAGAAGCGCTCACGCCAAGGACGCAAAGAAGAACCAAGCCCTTTCTTTCTTGGCGCTCTTTGCTTCCTTAGCGTCCTTTGCGTGAGCTCCTATTGACCTGGCAATAGCCCTGGGTCGGGGCGGTAGGGCAAGCACATACGCCACTAGGGGCAGAGCACGTTGTCGATGTCCTGCCAGGTGTTGGCCTGGCTGGAGGAGGCGGTCGAGGGGTAGCTGGCCAGATCGCCGGTGTAGAGCACCTGCGCCATCAGCCCGAAGGGATCGCCCAGCGCGCCCAGCTCGGCCACGGCGTCGATCTGAATCTCGACGACCCACTGGCCGTTGCCCGGCTCGCCCACAGCCGCCGTCCAGTTGTTGCTGGTATAGTTGGAGTTCCACTCCTGGCCGTCGGCGTTGCTGCCGATGCCCGCCCACAGCAGCCGCGAACCGTCGCGGGCCACCTGGAAGAAGCGGTCAGACGTGTCGCCGTCGCCGCCGTTGTTGGTGGTATCAATGTACAGCCGCACGGAGTCCGTCAACTCATTGGCGGGGTCATTGACGAGGAAGCCCAGGTAGAGCCGCCCCGCGTCGCGCACAGCATAGACGTTAACCAGCCGCGTCGCGCCGGCAACCGTCGGCTGGAAGGTGAAAGTCGGCGCAGCCGGCCACTCCGTGCCTACGTTGAGCACGCCATCAATGTTGATCGGCCCCGGCACGCAGGCCAGCGCTGGCAGCGGTGGCAGCGTGCTCGTGGCTGTCGGTGTCAGCGAGGGGATAGGCGTCCATGTCGCCGTGGCCGAGGGGATGGGCGTCCAGGTGGCCGTGGCCGACGGGATAGGCGTCCACGTGGGCGTGATCGAGGCGATGGGCGTCCACGTGGCCGAGGGCGGCGGCGTTGTTGGGCTGGGCGTGATGGGCGTAACCGTCGGCGCTTCGGGCACGAGCGGGTTCGTGCCCTGCCCCACCTCCAACCCATCAGGGATGCCGTCGCCGTCACTGTCGTTGGCGTTTGGATTGGTCTTGTAGGTGTTGACCTCATCGAAGTCGGTCAACAAGTCGTTGTCGCTGTCGCGCACCTTGGGATTGGTCGTGTAGATCAATACCTCGTCGCCGTCTTTCAGGCCGTCGGCGTCTGAGTCAGGATTGTTGGCGTCCAACCCCAGCGCCGTCTCCTGGTTATTGGTCAGCCCATCCTGGTCGGTATCGCCCGCCACCTGCGCCGTAGCGGCCACATTGGTCGCCGCGGCGCTCTGTGTGCCCAGGGCGACGGTCAGCACAGCGGCGGCCGCGGTCTGTGTGGCGTCGTTCTGCACCGGCAGGATCGTCGGCGTGGACGTTGGTACGTCGCCGATGCCCAGGAAGCGGCCCCAATTGGACACCAGCGCCAGCCCGCCCAACACGCCGCCGAAAATGATTAGAAACAGCAGCACATAGAGCCACGGTGTCGGGATGATCGACCGGGCAATGGCCTCGCCGGGCAAGACCTGCTTAACTGTCGGCCCGGTGCTTACCTCTACCTCAAACGGGTAAGCATCCTCCTCCCCAAAGAGGTTTGTCTCGCGCATCTCCAGCACCAACTCGACGTTGGCCGTCTGATTGGGCTGGAGGGCAATGCCCTCGCGCGCGCCGCGGAAGCGAACGAGTTGCTGTAAGTCGCTGCCGTTGACGTTGAACGCCGCCGGCGCGTTGCCAGTGTTGTGGATAGTCACCACTGTTCGCCCCGGCAGCCGCACCTCAGTGGGATGCATACTGGCTTCGAAAGCCACAAACGGGCCGACAGTCAGCGCTGCCGTCGCGCCCACGCGGGCGTCGGGATAGCGCTGCGACTTGAGATCGATGCGCAGCCGCTGCCGGCCGGCCGGCGTACCCCGGCGGCGCGGCGGATGAATGGCGAAGGGGATCGAGACCGTTTGCCGCGGTGGCACGACGGTGAATTCTTCCGGCACATCGACCCAGCTGGGGTCGATGCCCTGCACGCTGAGCGTCACGCGGTCTTCCTGGTCGCCGCGGTTTTCCACATCGACCTTGACCTCAACACGCTGGCCGGGTTCGGCGGTGAACTTGTCACGAGCCATGTGGATGGCCAACGGCGCGGGCGGCTGCGTCGGCGGCGATGTCGGCTGCTCGGCCGTCGGGCCGGGCGACGACAACTGTGGCGAAGAGGACGTTGGGGCCATGGGGGCGGTCGTCCGCCCGGCGATCAACCCCGGCGTTACCGGGGCCGAGATGGGCGCGCCCCTGTCCGCCTCGACCGGCACGGGCGCGTCCGGCCCCTGCAGGATCATCTCGTATGGCCCGATCTTGAGCACCGACCCGACCGGCAGCGGCGTCGGCTCCTCCGGCCGCAGGCGGTGTTCGTTCAGCCACGTGCCGTTGACGCCGCCCAGATCGACCACCTCCCAGCCGAGCGAAGTCGCCTGGAGGCGCGTGTGGTGGCGCGACACACCGTCGGCCGGCAGGACGATGTCGTTGTCCAGGTTGCGCCCCAGAGTGATAACCGCCCGCGTCAGGGGTACAAGGCTATCGCCGTGGCCGGGGGTCTGAATCTGCAACTCAAAGCCGGCCGGCGGTTCGGCCACCTGGTCGAGAATGTCTAACTCCTGGTGCAACATCACCCGCGTGGGCAGCCCCTCCAGAGCGACAAAGGCGCTGCGCAGAGCGTCGGCCATCTCCGCCCCGGTGGCGAAGCTCTGGGCGGGCGACTTGGCCATCGACCGGGCCAGC
>DAOSMQ010000210.1:0-5136 GCA_035372725.1 Promineifilum sp. (SeqCode) | reverse complement strand
TACTACAGCAGGCCCGTAGCACAGCCTGTCAGGCTGTGGCCGGCGACGACAGCCTAACAGGCTGTGCTACAGGCCAAGATGTGGTATTCTCTGTCTGTGCCCACGCGGAACAAACCCACCTGGATGCTCTATGGCGCGTATGGCTTCACCGGCCGGCTGATCCTGGCCGAGGCCGTGCGGCGCGGCCACCGGCCGGTGCTGGCCGGGCGCAACGCCGCCAAGCTGGCCGCCCTGGCCACCCAGTATGACCTCGACTGGCTGGCCCTTGACCTGCACTACGCCGAACGGCTGCACAAGACGGTCGAACGCTTCAGCCTGGTGTTCCACGCCGCCGGCCCCTTCGTGCGCACCAGCGAGCCAATGGTGCGCGCCTGCCTGGCCGGCCAGACCCACTACATCGACATTACCGGCGAAATCCCCGTCTTCGAGAGCACCTTCGCCCACGACGCCGACGCCCGCGCCCGCGGCGTCGTGCTCATGTCCGGCGCGGGCTTCGACATCGTGCCCAGTGATTGCCTGGCCCGCCACGTGGCCGAGCGTGCGCCCGGCGCGACCCAGTTACAAACGGCCGTGGCCATGCCCCTGGGCCAAGTCTCCTCCGGCACGGTCAAGTCGGGCCTGGTCAACGCCAACCGCTTTGCCGGCGGCAGCCTGACGCGGCGCGACGGCCGCCTGATGCCCCTGCCGCTGGGCAAGGAGCGGCGCAAGGTGCGCTTCAGCGACGGCCACACGCGCGAGGTAACGCCCTTCCCCTGGGGCGATCTGGTGACGGCGGCGCACACGACCGGGATCGACACCATCACCAGCTACGTCGCCCTGCCGCGGCTGCCGGCGATGGGGCTGCTGGCCCGGCCGGCGCTGCGGCTGTTGGGCACGAACGCGGCCCAACGCCTGGCCGACCGCGCGGCGACAATGATGTTCACCGGCCCGGACGAGGCCACGCAGCGCGACGGCCGGGCCTACCTCTGGGCGCGCGCCGAAGGGCCTGAAGGGGCGACCGAGGCCTGGCTGGAGACGGGCGAGGTCTACCGCTTCACGGCGCTGGCGGGCGTGCAGATCGTCGAACGGGTTCTGGCGGCGGGCAAGCGCGGCGAAGCGCTGGCCGGCGCGCTGACGCCGGCGGGCGCGTTGGGGGCCGACTTCGTGCTGGGCGTCGAGGGCGTGCGGCGCTTCGACACGCTGCCCTAAGGGCTGGGCGTCGCTCCGGGCGAGGCGGGCGGTGTGGGCGTTGGCGTCCGGTATGGCTCAGTGACGATCTCCACTGTCGTCAGCGCGCCATCCTCGACCTCGATCCTCTGCCGGTACGTTTCCTCTTGTAGCGTCACGAAAACATCATAGCTGCCCTCGGCCACGGGGCCAAAGACGAAGTTCTCCGCCAGCGCCGGGTCAGGGCGGATGAGATGGTCGGGGTCGTCGAGATATGTCCAGGTGGTCAGGTAAGACGCCTCGGCAGCGTTGTCGATGAGCGTCACTGTCACGCCTTCCCAGGCATGGCCGTCGGGGGCCACCAGCCGCCCGGCGACGACGCCACTGCCCGACCACGGCTCCAGCCACAACAGCGGGTTGCGCGTCGCCCCGAAAGCATTGGCCCCGACGCGGACTTCCAGATGCAGATGAGCCACGGTGGCTACGCCGGCCGTCCCCTGGCGGGCCACCGGCTCGCCGCGGGCCACGCGCTGCCCCTCCGTGACCTGCACATCCTGCACGTGGCCGAAGAGGACATAGACGGGCTGCCCGTCCTGCGTCTCATCCAGTCGCAGTACCACAAGCTGGCCATACCAGTCGCAGCGCCAACCGAACATCTCATCGATGTCGTCGCGGGCAACGATGACCTGGCCGTCGGCCGGGGCCACGGCCAGGTCGCGGTTCTCGTCGGCCATGTCGAGGCCGTTGTGGAGCAGATAGCGCCCGCTGCCGTCGGAGCCGTAGGGGTAGCCACTGTTGCGGCCGGCATTGGGCAGCGGGTTAGCCAGCGACAGTGGCGGCCGGGACGCGGCGGCGTCCGGCACCGGCCAGGGCGCGGCCGACAGGTGATAGGCCAGGTAATCGGGCTTGACCGGCGCGGGGTCGGGGCAGGGCAGACCAGTAGCAGCATCGGCCGTGGGCGTGGCCGGCTCCGTGGGCGTGGGCGCAACCGTCGGCGACGGCAAAGTCGTCGGCGTGGCCGGGGGCGTAGCCGTCGGCCGGGGCGTCAGCGACGGCGCGGCCGTGGGCAGGGTGGCGGTGGTGGGGCCGGCGCGCGGTGGCAGCGCCGGCGCGGTGGTCGGCTGAGCCGCGGTGGTCGGCTGAGCCGCGGTGGTCGGCTGGGCCGCGGAGGCCTCAGCCGCCGGCGCGACCTCGACGGCCGGCGCGGCACAGGCGGCAAGCACAATCAACAGGGTAAGAGCGAGAACAGCCGCGCGGCGCGGCCGGAGGAAGACATGCATGGCCGCTGATTCTGCCGCGCCAGCCCGGCGGCGTCAACCGGCGCGGGCCAACTCTTAGCCGGTCAACCGCGCGCAAGCGTTGCCCGCCCGGCCAACATCCTCTATCATGCGGCTGTCGCCCCGCCCATGCCCAGCCGGCGGCGACTAACTGAACCCGAACCCATTGAGCGAAGCTATGACCGACCGCCTGACGCTCTCCCAGAACCACCTCTACACCTTTCGCGCTTGCCCGCGCCGCTTCTATTTGCGCTACCTGGCCCGCGTGCCCTGGCCCGAAGCGCCGCTGGGCCGGTCACAGGAGCTGGCTTATGAGCGCGGCCAGCGCTTCCATCGCCGGCTGGAGCGCCACTTCCTGGGTCTGCCAACGGCCAGCGACGAGGAGACGGACGCCGAGCTGCGCGTCTGGTGGGACACTTTCGGCAGCCACGCCCCGGCATTGCCCGAAGGCCGGCGCTTCGTCGAGGCCGGGCTGACAGTGCCCATCGGTAACCATTTCCTCACCGGCCGCTTTGACCTGCTCATCGTCGGGGCCGGCCCTGACGGACAGCCGGCGGCCCACCTCTTCGACTGGAAGACGGGCGAGCCGCGCCCACTCGACCGGCTGCGGGCGGCCTGGCAGACGCGCGTCTACCTGGCCGTGCTGGCCGAGGGGGGCGCGGCGCTGTTGCCGGAGACGGCCGCGGCTTTCGCGCCCGACCGGCTAAGCCTGACCTACTGGTATGTGGCCGACCCGGAGCAGCCGCGCGTCATCGCCTATGACGCCGCTGCCCACCGGCGCAACTGGGCCGAACTGGAGAGCATCGTCGCGGCCATCGACAGTCTGCTGCCGGCGGGCACGGCCGACGCCTGGCCCCTGACCGACGACCTGAGCGAGTGCCGTCGCTGCGCCTACCAGGCTCTGACCGGCCGGCTGGCGGCCGGCGAGGCCGGGCCGGAGGCCCTGGACGAAGATGAGCCGCCGCCCGACGACTGGCTGGAGCCACAGTGGGGCTAGGCGATGGGGCCTGAGGAGCTGCGCTTCCTGCTGAGCGCGGAGGGGCAAGCTGTGCTGGCCGAGTTGGCCGCCACGCCGGTGTCGGAAGGCACGCACATGGCCGTCGCCGCCCGCCTGCGCGCCCAGCTGGGGCCGGAACGGGGGCGCGCGGCGCTGGACACGGCTCTGCTGCGCCAGCGCGCGGCGCGCAAGTTCAGCCGCGCGGCGGCGATGATGTTCACGCGCGACGGGTTGGAGCAGGCCACAGCCGAGCCGATCGCCGCCCACCGCGCCGCCCGCTTTGCCGCCGCCGGCGTGACCACCGTAGCCGACCTCGGCTGCGGCATCGGCGGCGACGCGCTGGCGCTGGCCGGGGCGGGCGCGGCCGTCCTGGCCATTGACCGCGACCGGCTGCGCCTGCTCATGGCCGCGGCCAACGCCGCTGTCTACGACGTGGCCGGACGGCTGGCCCTGGCGCAGGCCGATCTGCTGACGCTACCGCCGGCACGCGTCGAGGCGTTCTTCTTTGACCCCGCCCGGCGCGCCGGCGGCGGGCCGCGCGAAGCGCCCAGCCGGCGGCTGCGCGCCGTGGCCGACTACCAACCACCGCTGAGCCTGATCGACGCCTGGCGACCCGTCGTGCCGCGCGGCGCGGTCAAGGTCGCTCCAGGCATTGAGGATGCCGAAGTCCCCGCGGGCGTGGAGGTGGAGATCGTTTCGCTAGGCGGTGAGGTTAAGGAGGCGGTGCTATGGTATGGCGAGCTGCGCACGGCGGCGCGGCGGGCGACGCTGCTGCCCGGCGGCCAGACGCTGAGTGGCGAGGCCGACGTTGCCGGCGCGGCCCCCGTTGCCGCCCCGCGGGCCTACCTCTATGAGCCGGACGGAGCCGTTATCCGCGCCCATTTGGTCGGCCTGCTGGCGGCGCAACTAGACGCGACCCTGCTCGACCCCCACATCGCCTACCTGACCACCGGCGCGCCCCGGCCGACGCCTTTCGCCCGCCTTTTCGCCATCGACGACGCCTTTCCCTTTCAACTCAAGCGGCTGCGGGCTGCCCTGCGCGCGCGGAGAGTGGGGCGGGTGACCATCAAAAAAAGAGGCTCGCCGCTGGAGCCGGAAGCTCTGCGGCAAGCCCTTCGTCTGCGCGGCCCCAATGAGGCCATCGTCTTTCTGACCCAGGTGATGGGCCGGCACACGGTGCTGATCGGCCGCAGCCTGGCCTAGCGCCCGGCGCGGCGCGCTCGCCCGGCCGCCAGACGGCCTACGGCCAGCCCACCTCCAGGGCATGGCATTGGCCGCGCGCCACCCAGCCGGCGTCCACGTCCGGCGCGGGATTGAGCATCTTCAGGCGCACGGGTTCGACGCCAGGGCCGTGGTAGTAGAGCACATCCACGTAGACCGCCGGGAAAGTGATGTCGATGTCGTAGAACCAGCCGCTATCCTTCCAGCCATCGTCCGCCTCCCAGGCCGCCAGGAAATGGCCGCCAACTTCCTGGGCGACGTACAGGCCGCGCTTGGCTTCCTGGCCACTGACATCGAAATTGATGCGTAGGCAGGCCGGCAGCCGCGGCTCTTTCGTCGCCGTTGGGGTTGGCGTTGGGGTGGTCGTGGCAATGTCGGGTTCGGCCGTCGGCAACGGCGGCGTGGCGGTCGGCGTCGGCGTCATCGTGATCGTGGGCGTCATCGTCGGCGTGGCCACCAGGGTGCTCGTCAGCGTCGCCGTGGGCGAGATGGTCA
>DAOSMQ010000209.1:0-5140 GCA_035372725.1 Promineifilum sp. (SeqCode) | reverse complement strand
GCGCAAGCTGCGCGAGATCATCCTGGCCGCCGAAATCTCGCGTACCTACGAGAAGGACGAGATTCTGGAGCTGTATCTCAACGAGATTTACTATGGCAACCTGGCCTATGGCATCGAGGCGGCGGCCAACACCTACTTCGGCAAGTCGGCCGCCGACCTGACGTTGGCCGAGGCGTCGTTGCTGGCCGGGCTGCCGCAAGCCCCGGCGCTGTGGGACCCTTACAGCGCGCCCGACAAGGCCCTCGGCCGCCAGCGCGAGGTGCTCAGCCTGATGGTCTCCAACGAGGACGTCACCCTGGAGGAGGCCCAGGCGGCACTGAACGACATGGCCGCCCGCGTCTACACGTTGCAGCGGCCGACGGTCACCATCCAGCATCCACACTTCACCTTCACCGTCTTGCAGCAGGCCGAGGAGCTGCTGGGGGCGCAATCGATCTACCGCGGTGGCCTGAGCATCCAGACGACGCTCGACCCCGACGCGCAGCGCCTGGCCGAGGAGGCCGTCGCCGCCAATCGCGACGCGCTGGTGGCCGGCGGGGCCAACAACACCGCCCTGGTGGCCCTCCAGCCGCAGACGGGCGAGATTCTGGCCATGGTCGGCAGCGCCGACTTCAACGACGAAGCCATCAGCGGCCAGGTCAACATGGCCCTGGCCCCGCGGCAGGCCGGCTCCAGCATCAAGCCGCTGGTCTACCTGTCCGCCTTCGAGCGCGGCTGGACGCCGGCGACGCTGCTCTGGGACGTGCAGACGCAGTTCCCCGACGGGGTCAACCCGCCCTACATCCCCAAGAACTACGACGACGAGTTCCACGGCCCGCTGCGCGTGCGCCCGGCGCTGGGCAACTCCTATAACATTCCCGCCATCAAGGCGCTGGAGTTCGTCGGCGTGTGTGAGTTCATCGCCAACGTCCAGAAGGTCGGCCTGACGGCGCTGCAAGACAGCGGCTGTGCCGAGACGGGCCAGCCGCGCGACCACGGCCTGGCGCTGGCCCTGGGCAGCGGCGAGATTCCGCCACTGGAGATGGCCGGAGCCTTTGGCGCGCTGGCCAACGGCGGGCGCTACATCCAGCCCTACGCCATCCGCCGCATCGAAGACCGCCAGGGCAACGTCCTCTACGACTACGCCCCCCCCGACGCCACGGCTGCTCAGGTCGTCCGCCCGGAACATGCCTACCTGCTGACCAGCATCCTCAGCGACAACAACGCTCGCCTGGCCGAGTTCGGCCAGACGAACCTGCTGGACATCCCCGGCTACCAGGTCGCCGTCAAGACCGGCACCTCCGGCTCGACGGCCAGCGACGTGCGCGACGGCTGGACAATCGGCTACACGCCGCAGGCGCTGGCAGCGGTGTGGATCGGCAACACCGACAACTCGCCGGTGGCCGCCGGGCAGTCGGGCTACCGGCTGGCCGCGCCCATCTGGAACCAGTTCATGACCCAATACCTAGCCGGCAAGGAAGCGCTGACCTTCCCGCGGCCGGCCGGCGTTGTCGAGCGGGAGATCTGCGCCGACACGGGCATCGCCGTCAGCGCCACGACGCCCTGCGCCCAGCGCCTGGTCGAGGTCTTCGCCGCCGACCAGCCGCCGCTGGACGAGACGCAGGGCACAACCCGGGTGTCCATCGACCTGTGGACGGGGCTGCGGGCTAACGAGTTCTGTAACGATGCCGTCTACGAGGCCACCTTCGGCGGCGGCGTGCCGGTCAACGGCCGGCCGGAGGTGTTGGAGCGCGAGCGGACGCTGGCCCAGCAGTGGCTTCAGACCGCCGGACAGGGCTGGTCGGGCCAGAGCAGCGGCGGGGTGTCCTTCGGCACGCCGCCGGCAGCGGCCTGCGACGCCAACACGCCCCGGCCGCGGGCGGAGATTGCCCGCCCGCGCGAAGACCGCGATATCCCCGACCGGCGCGAGGTGCGCATCACTGGCACGGCCATGGGGCCGAACTTCGCCGGCTATCAGGTGGAGTATGGCCTGGGCCAGAACCCCGGTGGTTGGGGGTTGATCCAGGAGCGGCGGCCGGACGCCGTCCAGGACGACCTGCTGGCCGTCTGGGACACGACGCAGATCGACTACAGCGGCCCGGTCACCATCCGCGTCATCGTCTTCGGGCCGGACAACCCCAACACGCCGGAGAACGACCCGGTGATGAAAGAGGGGCGCACGGTGGTCAACCTGGTGCAGCCGACGGCCACAGCCACGACGACGCCAACGGAGACACCCACGGCCACAGCCACCCTCCAGCCGACGGCCACGCCGACGCTCTTCCCGACGGCGACGGCAACGCTGCCGCCGACCGTTACGCTGCCGCCCAGCGCCACGCTGCCGCCGGCGGCCACCGTGCCGCCCAGCGCCACACCAGTGGAGGAGTTGCCCAGCCCGACGCCCGCGCCGCCCGGCACCACGCCTGAGGCAACACCTTACCCGTAGGCCCGTCGGACGGCGCGCCAGAGGCGCGCCAGAACAGAAAAAAACCGGCCGGGTTCGTATGAGAACCCGGCCGGTTTTTGCCCGCCTGATTTGTCCACCGGGCCGCTTTGAAGTAGCCTAAGGGACGGACGAGGACGCCTGTGATCGCTTTCGACGACGACGACTTGCACTACTTTCGCTTTGCCGGCTTGCCCGCCAACGGAACAGCCGACCATGCTGTCTTTTCCCGGCACGGCGGCGTTAGTGTCGGCCCATTCGCCTCACTCAATCTGAGCCTATCGGTGCCCGACGCGCGCGACAACGTCTATGCCAACCGGCGGCGTGCTTATGGCCTCTTTGGCCGCGACACCGACACCGTCGTCCACGCCCATCTGGTGCATGGGGCCAGCGTCGCCCGCGTGACCACGGCCGACAATGGCACCTGGGTCGAGCACGTCGATGGCCTGATCACCGACCAGCCCGGCTGCGTGCTGGGCATGAACTACGCCGACTGCGCGCCCATCTTCCTCTACGACCCGCGCCGCCACGCCATCGGCCTGGGCCACGCCGGCTGGCGGGGCACGGTCGTCGATCTGCCGGGGGCGATGGTGCGGGCCATGACCGCCCACTTCGGCAGCGACCCGGCCGATCTCGTCGCCGCCATTGGCCCGTGCATCGGCTCATGCTGCTATGAGGTTGGCGCGGAGGTCATCGACGCCGTGCGCGCGGCCTTCGTCGATGCCGAGACGCTGCTGTCGGCGCAAGGCGACACGCGGAGCCGCCACTTCGACCTGCCGGCGGCCAACCGGCGCAACCTGCTCAACGCCGGCGTCGCGGCCATCGAGCTGGCGGAGGTTTGCACCGCCTGCCGCACCGATCTGTTCTTTTCCCACCGCGCCGAACGCGGCCGGACGGGGCGCTTCGGGACGGTCTTTGCCCTGGGCCAACCAGCCGGGGAGCCGCCCCACAAGGTATCGATCTGACGGATTATGAGCGAACAATCCACTCGACAACAGCGCATCCTGGCCATCGACGACAACGCCTACACACTCCGCATCGTAGAGCACACCCTGCGCGACGCTGGTTTTCGCGTCACGACGGCCATCTCCGGCGAGGAGGCCCTGGCCCAGATCGAGCGCGAGGGCTTGCCCGACCTGGCCATTGCCGACCTGCACATGCCCGGCATCAGCGGCTTCGAGTTTGCCCACCGCGTCCACCAGTACAGCGACCTGCCCATCGTCATGCTGACGGCCACCGGCCACGAGGCCACCGTCGTCGAGGGGCTGGAGGAGCACGCTGAGGACTACATCGTCAAGCCGTTCAGCCCGGGCGAGCTGGTGGCCCGCGTGCGGCGCGTGCTGCGACGCATCGGCGAATTCGCCTATGACCTGGAGCCGCAGACGCGCATCGACGAGCGGCTGCTGATCGACTTTCCCAACCGCACCGCCATCGTCGACGGTAAGAGCGAGGCCCTGACGCCGACAGAGACAAAGCTGCTCTACATCCTCATGCGCAAGGCCGGCCAGACCGTGCCGACCGACTACATCCTGCGTCGCCTCTGGCCGATGGAACCGGTTTTCGAGGATCGCCTGCACGTCCACCTCCACCGGCTGCGCCGCAAGATCGAGGACAAGAAGGACAAGTCGCGCGGCCGCTATATCGTCTCCGAACGCGGCGCGGGCTACAGCTTCCGCGACCTGAAGCACCCCCGCGCCGTGGCCCAGGCCGACGACGAGGACGAATAGACCCGGCGTGAGCCCGCCGCCCTGCACCTTCGACGACGTTCGTGCCGCGCTGGCGCTGCCCGGCTTCGACGGCGCGGCGGCGCAACGACTGATGGCCCCCGTGCTGCGGCCGATGTCCCGGCCGGAGGGCCTGGCCTCGCCGCCGCGGCTGGGCGCGGTGCTTATTCTGCTCTACTGCGCCGACGACCGGCTGACCCTTGTCCTGACCCAACGGCCGGAGTACGAGGGTGTCCATTCCGGCCAGGTGTCATGCCCCGGCGGACGCCACGAGCCGCCCGAATCGCTGGGCGCGACCGCCCTGCGCGAGACCTACGAGGAGATCGGCGTCCCCCCGGCCGAGGTAGAGTTGCTGGGCGAGTTGACGCCGCTCTACATCATGCCGTCCGACTTCCAGGTGACGCCCTTTGTCGGCCGTTACGTTGGCCCGGGGCGGCCACGCTTCGTGCCCGACACGCGCGAAGTGGCCGCCATCCTGGAAGTGCCGCTCGACCTGCTGCTCGACCCGGCCACGCGGGCCGAGGAGGAGATGGAGCTGCGCGGCGGCCTGCGGCTCGATGTGCCCTTCTTCCGCGTCAACGAGGGGCGGGTCTGGGGGGCGACGGCGATGATGCTGAGCGAGTTCCTGGCGCGGCTGCGGGCCGCGCGCGCCGGGCAGGCCGCCGCGGGCGGCTGAACCGGCCCAGACAGACAACAACGCGGGCGCTCCCGTGAGCGCCCGCGTCGTTTCTGGACAGGCGCGCCGGCTACGCGCGCCGGCGGCGGGCCGCGCCCCGGCTGACGACGACAGCCAGCGGCAGCAGCAGCGCCGCGGCGCACGGCCCGACGCCAAAGGCGGTGGCACTGGCTGTGCCCTCTTCGGTCGCGTCCGGCGTGGCGTCAATGGCCACCGGAGTCGCGTCCGTCTGGGCGATGCCGTCGGGGCCGGCCGTCGGCGTGCCGGCCGCGTCCGGCAGGGTCACGTCGCCCGTCTCGCCGCCCGCGGCGGTGATGC
>DAOSMQ010000208.1:0-5143 GCA_035372725.1 Promineifilum sp. (SeqCode) | reverse complement strand
ATCCTCAGCGTGCGGGCGGCGCTGGCCAGCGCGCCGGTGGCCCCGGTGCTGTGGCTGACAGCCGGAGCGTTGTTCGTCATCGGCTTCGGCATCAAGGTCGCCCTCGTGCCCCTGCACACCTGGCTACCCGACGCCCACGCGCAGGCTCCCAGTGGCATCAGCGCCATTCTCTCTGGCGTTGTCATCGAGGCCGGACTCATCGCTCTGCTGCGGGCACTGTCCGGGCTGGCCGGGGCGGCCGTGTCCTGGGGCGCGCTGCTGATCGGCTTGGGCCTGTTCAACATCGTCGTGGGCAACCTGATGGCCCTGCGCCAGCAGCAAGTGAAGCGACTATTGGCCTTCTCCAGCATCAGCCACGTTGGCTACATGCTCCTCGGCCTGGGCATAGCCCTCTACACAGGCACGGCCGCCGGGGCGCAGGCGGGCTTCTTCCACCTGCTGAGCCACGGCCTGATGAAGGGTCTGGCCTTTTTGGCCATCGGCGCGCTGATGTTCGGCTTGCAGCACTCGCTGGGCCAGGCCGCCGACGCCGGCGGCCACGCCCCCCTGACCGTCGATGACCTCGCCGGGGCGGCGCGGCGCTACCCGCTGGTGGCGCTGGTGTTCAGCCTGGCGGTGCTCGGCCTGGGCGGGCTGCCGCCGCTGGTCGGCTTCATGTCCAAGTGGCAGGTGCTCGTCGCCGGGGCGCAGACACGGGATACGTTCATCCTCGTCGTCCTGCTCATCGCCGCGCTGAACAGCGTCCTATCGCTGGGTTACTACGCGCCGCTGGTCAACCGGCTCTACCGGCGCGAACCGGGCGCGTTGGTGGCCGCCGGCCGGCCCATTCCGGCGGCCATGCTGGCGCCGTTGGTCGTCCTGGCCGTGGCCATCGTCCTGCTGGGCGTCTTGCCAATGGTGGCCGGGCGTCTGACCATCCCGGCGGCGGCCGATCTGCTGGCCATCTTCGCGCCGTAAGGTCTTGAGGTAACGTTATGGACATCAGAATGAGTGCGCTTCTGACCCCACCCATTGCCCTGCTGGCTTACGTTGGCCTGGTGGCCCTGCTGTTGGTCTTCGGGCGGCTGCTGGCGCCGGCCGGGCGTCGCCAGGCGGCCGAGGTGCTCTACGCCGGCGGTGAGGAGGCGGCCACAACCAAGGCCGCGCCTGGCTACCGGCGCTTCTTCGTCGTCGCCCTGTTTTTTGCCGTGCTCCATTTGGGCGCGCTGGTGTTGGCTACAGCCGGGCTGATCGGCGGCGCTCTGGGTGCGGGCTTCAGCACAGCCCTGCTCATCTACCTGGGCGGGCTGGCGCTGGCGCTGGTCATTTTGTTGCTGAGTTGAGATAGCTGAGGGAACAGGCCCGCTATGGACATCAGAATGGGTATCGAATTGCCGCCCCGCTGGCGAACCGCCCTGGATCGCCTCCGCAACTGGTCGCTGGCCAACTCGCCCTGGTTGGTTCACTATAACAGCGGCTCGTGCAACGGCTGTGACATCGAAATCCTGGCTACGCTGACGCCGCGCTACGACCTGGAACGGTTGGGCATCAAGCTCCAGGGCAGCCCCCGCCACGCCGACGTGCTCGTCTGCACCGGCCCGGTGACGCGCCAATCGCGCGACCGTTTGCGGCGCATCTATGAGCAGATGCCAGAGCCGAAGTTCGTTGTCGCCGTGGGCGCGTGCAGCATCTCCGGCGGAGCCTTCCGGGGCTGCTACAACATTCTCGGCGGCGTCGATGAGGTCATCCCCGTCGATGTCTACGTCCCTGGCTGCGCCCCGCGGCCGGAGGCCATCATCAACGGTGTGGCCATCCTGCTGAAGAAGTTGCAGCCCGACCGCGCGACCGAAATCGACCGGCTGCTGGTTGAGGCCGTTGGCGACACGGCCGTTCTTACGGAAGAGGAGGTGGGCGATGACGCTTACGCAGAAGCCCTTGGAGCGCGTTGAGGCGCTGCTAGAGCCGTGGCTAACCAGAACCGAGCGGCCGGCCGACAACCGGCTCGACATCTGGCTGCCGGCTGATGACCTGTTGCCGGTCGTGGCCACGCTGGTTGAGGACGAGTGGGGCTATCTGGCGGCCATCACCGGGCTGGACCCCGGCGTGGCCACGGGCGAGTTGCACGTGCTCTACCACTTCGCCGAGGGCGCGGCCGTCGTCACCCTGCGCGTGGCCGTGCCACGCGACGAAGCCGAAGTGCCGACTATCCGGCCGCTGATCCCGCTGGCGGCCATATACGAGCAGGAGCTAAGCGAAGTGCTGGGCGTGGCCATCATCGGCGCGCCGGCACGCGGCCGGCTCTTCCTGCCCGACGACTGGCCCGCCGGCGTCTACCCGTTGCGTAAGGACTTCCAGTTGGAGCAGCTCGACGACAAGGAGCAGGGTGGGTCATGAACGCTTCCGCCAGCGATCGCTTTGTCATTCCCATTGGCCCACAACACCCGGCACTGAAGGAGCCGGGCCACTTCGAGTTCACCGTCGAGGGCGAGACCGTCATCGACGCCACGGTGCGCCTGGGCTACGCCCACCGGGGCATCGAGAAGGGGGCCGAGGGGCGCAACTGGACCCAGAGCCTCTATCTGCTGGAGCGCATCTGTGGCATCTGCTCCCACATCCACAGCACCGCCTATGTTGTCGGTGTGGAGCAGATGGCCGAGGTGGAAGTGCCCGCCCGCGCCCAGGCCATCCGCGAGACCATCGCCGAACTGGAGCGCATCCACAGCCACATGCTATGGCTGGGCGTGGCCGCCCACGACGCCGGCTTCGACTCGCTGTTCATGTATACCTGGCGCGACCGCGAGACGGTCATGGATTTGCTGGAGGCCATCAGCGGCAACCGCGTTCACTATTCGGCCAACAGCCTCGGCGGCGTCAAGTTCGACCTGAGTGACGAGACGGCCGCGGCCATCCTGAAGGGCATCGACTTCCTGGAAGAACGCACGCGCCACTACCGCGAGGTCGTCAGCCAGGACGCCTTCTTCTTGCAGCGCACGCGCGGCGTCGGCACGATGACGCGCCAGGAAGCGCTGCAATTGGGCGTTGTCGGGCCAACGGCGCGCGCTTCTGGCGTGGCCCGCGACGTGCGCATCGATTCGCCCTACATCGCCTATAACGAGTTCCCCGCCCACATTCAACTCCTGTCCGCCGGCGATCTGGAAGCGCGCTTCCTTGTCCGCATCGACGAGATGCTCGACTGCTACCGCCTCATCCGCGAACTGTTGGCCCGTATGCCCGCCGGCGAACTGGCCGCCAAGCGCATGCCGCGTAAGCTGAAGCCCGGCGAAGTCATCAGCCGCGTCGAAGCGCCACGCGGTGAACTGTTCTACTACATCCGCAGCACCGGCGGCGAACAGCCCGACCGGGTAAAGGTGCGCACGCCAACGCTGTGCAACATGGGTTCAGTGCTCACGCAGACCATCGGCCACAATCTGGCCGACGTGCCCATGATCCTCGTGGGCATCGACCCGTGCTTCTCCTGCAACGACCGCGCCGTCAGCGTGCGCCGCGCCGGGCGAGCCGAAGGCCAGCCCTGGTCGTGGGCCGACCTGCGGCGCTATGGTATCGACTTCTATCGCCGGCAGATGGGCCTTGAGACCCACGCGCTGGCGAAGGGATAGCCAACATGGCACTAGACCTGCTCAACCTGCTCTTTTTCCCGGCCGGGCTGGGCCTGATTGGGGCCGGGTTGCTCTACCAATGGGCCGACCGCAAGCTGCTGGCCCGCTTCCAGAACCGGCTGGGGCCGCGCTGGTTCCAACCTTTCGCGGACGCGCTGAAGCTCCTGGGCAAGGAGGAAATTCACCCGGCCGGCAGCAGCCCCGTGCTCTTCGCCTTCCTGCCTGTGCTGGCTCTGTCCGGGGCGCTGACGGCGGCGCTTTACGTGCCCCTATTCGGCCTGGCTCCCGTCTTCAGCTTCCCCGGCGACCTCATCGTCACACTCTACCTCATGAGCCTGCTGACGCTGTGCATCGGCCTCGCCGGGGCACAGACGCGCGACCGCTTCTCGCTGGCCGGGGCGCTGCGCGTCTTTACGCAGATGTTCGCCTACGAAGCGCCGTTCATCCTGGCCCTGCTGACACCGGCCGTCGCCCTGAGGTTGGCCGGGCAACCTGGTAGCTGGCAGATCAGCGAACTGGCCACAGCCGCGGCCGGCCGCCCCTGGTTCCTGCTCTTGCTGCCAATCACCTTTGTCGTCGCCCTCGTTGGGCTAATGGGCAAGCTAGAGCTGCCCCCCTTCGACGCGCCAGAGGCGGAGACGGAGATCGTCGCCGGGGCGTTGACGGAGTACAGTGGGCGCGGCCTGGCGCTGTTCTCGCTGGCCCGCGCGGTGGAACTGGTTGTTGGCCTGACGCTGGTGACGGCGCTCTACCTGGGTGGCGTGGGCAGCGGGCCGCTGGCGGCCGTTCTTTTCACGGCCAAGACCGTCGGTCTGCTGCTGGTTATCGTTGTGCTCCAGACACTTCTGGCCCGTCTGCGCATCGATCAGACGGTCAACCTGTGGTGGCGCATTGGGTCGGTCCTCGTGCTGGCCCAGTGGCTACTGCTCATTCTGTACCAGGTGCTAAGATGAGAATCGGCCTGCTCAGAGACCTGTCCCGGTCGGCCTTCCGCCGCCCGGTGACCGAGCGCTACCCATTCGAGAAGCGGCCCGCGCCGCCGAATTACCGCGGCAAGCTCCATTGGACGGCCGAGGGCTGCACCGGTTGCAACCTGTGCGTCAAGGACTGCCCGGCCGAGGCCATCGACTTCTTCATTCTCGACAAGGCCAACAAGCAGTTCATCTTCCGCTATCATATCGACCGCTGTACCTTCTGCGGTCAGTGCGCCTTCAACTGCCGCTTTAACTGCATTACCCTCGCCAACGAGGAGTGGGAACTGGCCTGCGGCGACCGCGACGCTTTCATAGTCACCTATGGCCGGCCGGAGGATATTGCCCGCCTTGACCTGGCAACAGAGTCTGCGGCTATTCCTGAGTCCGCGGCCTGACGGGCAGCTACTCCGGCTGGCCATTGTCGCCGTTGGGCAGACGCTGCGCGGTGACGATGGCGTGGGGCCGGCCCTGGCCCGCCGGCTGGCCGGCCAGCCGGCGGCCGACGCCTGGCTGCTACTTGACGCCGGCCACGCTCCGGAGAACTTCCTCGGCCCTATCGTCCGCTTCCGGCCT
>DAOSMQ010000207.1:0-5196 GCA_035372725.1 Promineifilum sp. (SeqCode) | reverse complement strand
TGGTCGGCAGTTCCAGCCGCTCCAGCCGCGTCAGCACGCTCTGGAACTCGTCGGTGATGGCCCGCATGCGCTGCTGCCAGTGGGGGCCATACGTCTCGGCCAGCCCCAACAGGGCGCTGACGTCGATGCCGGCCGAGAAGACACTGCCTTCGCCGCGGATAACCACGGCGCGCAGGCCGGGCGTGCGGTTGGCCTGGCCCACGGCTGCGTCGAACTGGCGCAGCATCTCCAGGTTGATGGCGTTGCGCTTCTCCGGCCGGTTGAGGCTGATCTCGAATAGACTATCGCGTTGCTGGGTGAGAATGAGGTCGCTCATGGCCCGGACTGTACCATAGAGCGATGCGGCCGAGTAGGAAAGCGCGGGCGCAAGGCCGGCCGCGAAGCCTTGCGCCCGCCGGGAATTACTTCAGGTCGTAGCTGAATGGCGCCAGCGACACCGGAATCAGCTTCAGGTGCTGCTTGGCGAAAGGCAGGCCGATAATGGTGATGGCCAGCAGCGCCGCGCCGATCAGGTGGGCGATGGCGATCTCCCAGCCGAAGAGCACGATCCACAGGACATTGAAGCCTAGCGCCAGGCAGCCCTCGCCGCGCGGCTTGGCGACGACTTCCTTGCCGAAAGGCGCAAAGGTGGCCATGCCCAGGTGGATGGCCTGCACGCCGAAGGGAATGCCGACGATGGTCAGGCACAGCAGCAGCCCGCCCAGGATGTAGCCCAGCCCGGCCAGAAAGCCACCGAAGATTAGCCAGATGATGTTGCCGAAGACACTCATGTTATTCCTTATCGTGCGGCTGCCCTTCTTGCCGGAGCAGCCCATGTTTTCTCAGAGAACAGTACGCAGGGGCGGCCCAAACGTTTCACTAGGGTGTGCGCTGTTGGGGGGACGGTAGCTGTTCGTCGAGCCAGCCGATGATCAGTGGCGTCAGCTCTGGCGCGGCGGCAAACATGTTCGTGCCGTGGCCGGCCGTCGCATACACCTCCACGCGCGCGGTGGCGGCGCTCTCGGCCAGCGCCCGCACGCTGTCAGCCGCGTAGGCGTCGTCCTCGCTGGCCACCAGCAGCAGCGGCCGGTCGCCATAGGCCGCCGGCAACTCGGCCGTGGTCACGCCGCGATAGTCCAGCCCCGGCGATAGGGCCACGACGGCGCGGATGTCCGGCCGGTCGACGCCCAGTCGCAGGGCCATATTCGCGCCGATACTGGCCCCGATGACGGCTGTGCGCGCATCATCGACGCTGTCGAGGGCGACAAAGGCATCCCAGACGCGAGCCAGATCGTCGGCGGCCAGTGTCCAGTCGGCCGCGCCGCCCGTCTCGCCGTGGCCGCGCATGTCCACCGCCAGCACAGCGTAGCCGGCCGCGACCAGATCGGCCGCCAGCCCAACCTCACCCCAGACGGTGCGGTCGTCGCCCAGCATGTGGAGCAGGATGACGCCCGGATCGGCCCCGCTCGTCAGCGGCAGCAGGAGCGTGCCCCGGATGAGCAGGCCGTCGGCCGCCTCGAACGACACCTGTTCCGCCGAACCAACCGCCCCAGTGACGGCATCGGTCGGTCTCGCGGTCGCGGCTTCGGCCCCTGTGGTCGCGGGCACGTTGGTGGCCACAAGCGCTTCAGTGGCATCGGACGCGGCCGTAGGCGGCCCGGCCGGCGGCTCGTTCGCCCGGCCGCAGCCGGCCAGAATCAGGATCAACAAGATGAGCGCAATCTGTTTCATCCTTTTACCTACCTCTCGGCATGCTGTCGTCATTATAGCGCCCAACCCGGCAGACTTGCTCCCGCGTGGCGCGATTCTCCAGAATCGCATCCTTGTGGTGTCGCAGAACGCGATTCGGAGAATCGCACCACCGCCGGCATTGGTCTATAATGCGGTCCCATGCCCAACACGCCGACCGAGACGACCACCGGACTGGAAACGATCGCCGCGGCCTTTGCGGCCACGCGCCGCGCCGGCCGCGCCGCCCTGATGCCCTACTTCACCCTCGGCTACCCCGACCGGGCCACCTCGCTGGACATCATCGCCGCCATCGGCGCCGACAGCGACCTGCTGGAGCTGGGCGTGCCCTTCAGCGACCCGCTGGCCGACGGCCCGACCATCCAGCACAGCACCCAGGTCTCACTGGAGGGCGGCACGACGCTGGCCGGCTGCCTGGACATGCTGCGCGCGCTGCGCGGGCGCGGTGTGACGACGCCGGTGCTGCTCTTCGGCTATTACAACCCCTTCCTGGCCTACGGGCTGCCCGCGCTGGCCGCGGATGCTCGCGCCGCCGGGGCGCAGGGCTTCATCGTGCCCGACTTGCCGCCGGAGGAAGCGGCCGACTTCGAGGCCGTCGCCGCGGCCGAGGGGCTGGCGCTCATCCACTTTCTGGCCCCCACCAGCAGCCCCCACCGCATCGAGACCGTGACCGCGCGCGCCCACGGCTTCATCTATCTGGTCAGCGTCACCGGCGTCACCGGGGCGCGCGCCGGGCTACACGCCGACCTGGCCGGCTTCATCGGCCGCGTGCGCGCGCAGACCACTACGCCGCTGGCCGTCGGCTTCGGCATCAGCACGCCGGAGCAGGCGGCGACCATCGGCCGGCTGGCCGACGGCGTCATCGTCGGTAGCGCGCTGATTAACGCCGTGGACGCGGCAAGTGACGACAAACCGGCCGCCGCCGCCCGCTTCGTCCGTTCTCTTCGCGCATAAGAAAATCTCACGCAAAGACGCAGAGAACGCCAAGCTCAGAATTGTGAGCCTGGTGTTCCTTGCGGCTTGGCGTGAGGTTCCGACTGCGTTTGTGATAAGCTCACACTATGACAAATAGACTGGCTCACGAAGCAAGCCCCTACCTGCGCCAGCACGCCGACAACCCGGTGGACTGGTACCCCTGGGGCGAAGAGGCCCTCCGCGCTGCCCGCGAGCAGGACAAGCCCATCCTGCTATCGATTGGCTATGCCGCCTGCCACTGGTGCCACGTGATGGCCCACGAGTCCTTTGAAGACCCGGCCACGGCGGCGCAGATGAACCGCGACTTCATCAACATCAAGGTCGACCGCGAGGAGCGGCCCGACCTGGACAGCATCTACATGGGCGCGGTTGTAGCCATGACCGGCCAGGGCGGCTGGCCGATGACCGTGGCCCTGACGCCGGACGGCCAACCCTTCTTCGGCGGCACCTACTTCCCGCCCACGCCGCGCCACGGCATGCCCGCCTTCCGTCAGGTGCTGACCAGCCTGGCCGACGCCTGGCGCGACCGCCGCGCCGACGTGGAAGGCAGCGCCGCCGACGTGGCGGCCCACCTGCGCCAGACGACGCTGGCCGCGGCGCTGGGCGGGGGCGGCGCGCTGAACGCCGATCTGCTCGACCAGGCCCTCAACGCCCTGCTGCGCAGCTTCGACGCGCGGCTGGGCGGCTTCGGCGGCGCGCCCAAGTTCCCGCCGTCGATGACGCTGGAATTCCTGCTGCATGTCACGGCGCAACGCGGTGACAGCATGGCCCTGCACATGGCCGAGCGCACTCTGGAAGCGATGGCCCACGGCGGTCTGTACGACCAGATCGGCGGCGGCTTCGCCCGCTATTCGACCGATGACCGCTGGCTCGTGCCCCACTTCGAGAAGATGCTCTACGACAACGCCCTCCTGGCCCGCGTCTACACCCATGCCTGGCAGATCACCGGCAAGCCGCTCTACCGCCGCGTCGTCGAGGAGACGCTCGACTTCGTCGCCCGCGAGATGCGCCACGAGGCAGGCGGTTTCAGCAGCAGCTACGACGCCGACAGCGAAGGTGAGGAGGGCAAGTTCTACGTCTGGACGGCCGACGAGATTCGCGCCGCGCTGGGCGACGAGGCCGGGCGGTTCATGGCCGCCTATGGCGTCAGCGAGGCGGGCAACTGGGAGGGGCGCAACATCCTCCACGTCGCCGAAGACCTGTCAGGTGGCGACCACCTGACAGGTCTGGCCGAGGCCCGCCGCACGCTCTTTGAGATCCGCGCCCGCCGCGTGCCGCCCGGCCTGGACGACAAGGCGCTGACCGCCTGGAACGGCCTGATGCTGGCCGCCTTCGCCGACGCCGGGCAAGCGCTGGGCCGGCCCGACTATATCGCCGTGGCCGTGGCCAACGCCGATTTCCTGCGCGCCCGCATGCGCCGCGACGACGGCCGACTGTGGCGCGCCTGGCAGCCCGGCCTGGGCGACGCGCCCGGCCGCTTCAACGCCTACCTGGAGGACTACGCCTGCCTGGCCGATGGCCTGCTGGCCCTCTACGCGGCCACCTTCGAGCCGCGCTGGTTTGCCTGGGCGCGCGAACTGGCCGACGCTATGCTGGCCCACTTCAGCGACCCGGCGGGCGGCTTCTTCGACACCTCCGACGACCACGAAGACCTGCTCCACCGCCCCAAAGACGTGCAGGACAACGCCACCCCCAGCGGCAACAGCATGGCCGCCCACGTCCTGCTGCGGCTGGGCCTGCTGACCGGCGAGGGGCGCTACTGGGACGCGGCCGAGGGGCTGGTCAGCAGCCTTTACACAGCGATGGCCCGCTACCCCAGCGCCTTTGCCCACTGGCTCGACGCGGCGGCGTTCATCCTGGGCGAGCCGCGCGAGGTGGCAATCATCGGCGACCCGGCGGCAGCCGACGCGCGGGCGCTGCTCGATGTCGTCCTGGGGCGCTACCGGCCTGATCTGGTCGTCGCCGCCGGCGAGGGCGAGGCGGCCGCCGTCGTGCCGCTGCTGGCCGGGCGCGGGCGGCTGGACGGCCGGGCCGCGGCCTACGTCTGCCGGCGCTTCGTTTGCCAACAGCCGGTCAGCGAGCCGGACGCGCTGGCCAGCCAACTGGGCTGGGGTAGGGGCTAGGGGCTAGGGGATAGGGGCTAGAGAGAGCGCTCTTCCCCAGCCCCTAGCCCCTAATCCCTAGCCCCTACACCGCCGGGGCGCGTCCTTTGCCTACACGCCCTAGAAGTGCGTCAGGCACCACGGCGGCTGCGCGGCGCGGAATAGTTGCGTCACCAGCGCCACCGCGCCGGGGTCATCGATGGTCGCCAGCCCGTACTCATACAGCCGGGCAAAATCGACCGCGCCGACGACCAGCGACGAGAACTCGGCGATATCCATGCCGATCTCCACGCCGGCCGCGCCCGTCCGTAGCGAGGCCCGCCCGCCATCTACATCCACAACCGTGCGGCCGGCGTTGGCGGGCATGAAGCTGTCGGTCAGCGTCAGGCCG
>DAOSMQ010000206.1:0-5215 GCA_035372725.1 Promineifilum sp. (SeqCode) | reverse complement strand
GGATGTCCGGCTCGGAGACAATCTCCAGCAGGGGCACGCCGGAGCGGTTGTAATCAACCAGCGAGCCGCCGCGCTCGCGGTGGGTCAGCTTGCCGGTGTCCTCTTCCATGTGGACGCGGCGGATGCCGATGGTCTTGGTCGTGCCGTCGGGCAGGGCGATATCTAGCCGGCCGTGGCGACCGATGGGCAGCTCGTACTGGCTGACCTGGTAGCCCTTGGGCAGGTCGGGGTAGAAGTAGTTCTTGCGGGCGAAGAGGTTGTGGGCTTGCACCTCACAACCCAGCGCCAGGGCGGCGCGCAGGGCAAACTCGACGGCGCGCCGGTTGATGACCGGCAGCATCCCCGGCATACCCAGACAGACCGGGCAGACGGCCGTATTGGGCGCTGCGGTAACGCTGTCGACAACGCGGCAGCCGCAGAACATCTTCGACTCGGTTAGCAGTTCGGCGTGGATCTCCAGGCCGATGACGGCTTCATAGCGCTCACCCACTCGCTTTCCCTCGTTTGCTCAGCGCTCTGTCGAGGCCGGGCCGCGCGCCAAGTATACGCCGCGCTTGGCGCTGAATCAATTGTACCTCCTTTGGGTTGCGCCGGCGGTGGACGCAACGTGAAAAGATTCGGCCGGCTATGGCTCCAGAGCGGGCACAACGGGCAGCCGGCGATGCCACGGTCGCGCCTGCTCATAGGCGTAGGCGGCGTTGAGGATGCGCGCTTCCTGCAACGTGTCGCCGATGAGTTGCAGGCCGATGGGCAGCCCGGCGCTATCGACGCCACAGGGCACGGACAGACCGCAGGCGGCGCTCAGGTTCAGCGGCAGGGTGAAGACATCGGCCAGATACATGCTCAACGGGTCGTTGACGCGCTCGCCGATGCGGAAGGCAGTTGTTGGGCTGGTCGGCGCGGCGATGACATCGACCGTCTCAAAGGCGCGGCGGAAGTCCCCGGCAATGAGCGTTCGCGCCCGCAACGCCCGGCCATAGTATTCGTCGTAATAGCCCGCGCTGAGAGCGTACGTCCCCAGCATGATGCGCCGCTTAACCTCCGGGCCGAACAGGGCGCGCGTCTGGCGGACGGTGTCGATCATGTCGGCCCCCTCGACGCGCGGGCCAAAGCGCGTGCCGTCGTAGCGGGCCAGGTTGGCGCTGGCCTCGGCCGGGGCGATGAGGTAGTAGACCGGCAAGCCGTAGTGGGTGTGGGGCAGCGACACTTCAACGACCTCCGCCCCCAGCGCCGCCAGGTCGTCGATGGCGGCGCGCACGGCGGCCTCGACCTCCGGGGCGATGCCCTCGATGAAGTATTCGCGCGGCACGCCGACGCGCAGACCGCGGATGTCGCCGGTCAGGGCGGCTTCGTAGTCGGGCACGGGCGCGTCGAGGGACGTGCTGTCGCGCGGGTCGTGGCCGGCGATGACACCCAGGAGGGCAGCGCAGTCGGCCACGGCGCGGCCGAATGGCCCCACCTGATCGAGCGAGGAGGCGAAGGCGATCACGCCCCAGCGGGACACGCGGCCATAGGTCGGCCGCAGCCCCACCAGGCCACAGAACGATGCCGGCTGGCGCACGCTGCCGCCGGTGTCGGTGCCCAACGCGCCATAGGCCAGCCCGGCGGCCACGGCGGCGGCGCTGCCGCCGCTGCTGCCCCCGGGCACGCGGTCCACATCCCAGGGGTTGGCGGTGGTCACGTAGGCCGAGTTCTCCGTGGAGGAACCCATGGCGAATTCGTCGGTGTTGGTCTTGCCCAAAATGACCGCCCCGGCGGCCAGCAGCCGCGCGACGACGAAGGCGTCATAGGGCGGGATGAAGCCCTCCAGAATCTTGCTGCCGGCCGTGGTGGGGATGCCGGCGGTGCAGATGATGTCCTTGATGGCCAGGGGGATGCCCAGCAGGGGGCCATCTTCGCCGGCCGCGCGGCGGCGGTCGGCGGCGGCGGCCTGCTCCAGGGCGCTCTCGTCGGCCACGGCCAGGTAGCTGCGCAGCGTGTTGTCATAGGCCACGATGCGGTCAATCATCGCCGTCGTCGCCGCCACGCTGGTCGTTTCGCCGCGGCGCAGGGCGTCGCGCAGTTCGGTCAGGGTTGATGGGTCCATCAGGCGTCGAGGACGGACTGGATGAGGAACTGGCCCTCGGCCGTCGAGGCAGCGTTGAAAAGGGCGTCGTCGGGCGCGAGCGACGGAGCAACCACGTCCTCGCGCAGCACGTTGCGCCGGCCGGCGGCGTGGGTTGAGGGGGCCACGCCGGTCAGGTCTAGTTCGTTGAGACGGGCGGCGTAGTCGAGCACGGCCGAGAGTTGGCTCTGGTAGTGGGCCAGTTCCTCGTCCGTCAGGGCCAGCCGGGCCAGGTGGGCAATGTGGGTGACGTCGGCAAGGGTGAGAGTCATAGGCCGTCGGTAGGGCAATGGTTATGGATCAGTGAACCGTTGTCGATATGAGTGAGCTAAACCCTGAGCGACCCGCGGAAGCCCCTGGCGGCATAGAAGGAGGGCGCGCCGTTGTGGTACAGGAAGACACGTTCTCCAAACGGGCCTGCAAGGTGCTGAGCAGCTCTTCCTCGTCGCCTGGTGACAGCTCTCGCGTTATTGACATAACTACTCCGTTGCTCTTCGCCGGCCACTAGTCGCCCACCATCGGCTCCTCTGTTTCATCTCTGGCTTTCTGTTTGGCTTCACGCATCTTCTCAAATTCTTCTTCGGTCCAGATGTTCTCCGGGCCGGTCAGCTTGTCGATGTAGAGTTCGCCGTTGAGGTGGTCGATCTCGTGCTGGAAGATGCGCGCCGTCCAGTCATAGAGGCGCAGACGCACTTTGCGGCCGTGGCGGTCCTGCCCGCGCACGCGGATCGACTCGTGCCGCTCCACCTCGCCCACATAGCCGGGGATGGACAGGCAGCCCTCGATGCCCTTGACCATCTCCTTCGACCGCCAGAAGATCTCCGGGTTGATGATGACATACAGCTCGCGGGTGTCCTCGATCTCATTGCCCTCGTCGTCCTCTTCGGGCAGGGTCAGGATGACGGCCAGTTGGATGGGCCGGCCGATCTGTGGCGCGGCCAGGCCGACGCCGTTGGCCTCGCGCAGCGTCGCGATCATGTTGTCGATCAGGCGCTGCAAGTCGGCGTCGAAGCGCGTGACGGGTTGGGTCTTCTGGCGCAGTATCTTGTCGGGAATCGTGACAATAGGCAGTTTGCTCATGGCGCTGGCTGATTGCTCTCTTCTTCTGAAGTGCCGGACGGAGTGCGTTGGGGAATGCGCTGTTGCTCCATCGCCTGACGGTAGACGTCGATGAGCAGGGCGTACTCTTCGCGGCGGGCGCTGCCCTCGCGGACGCGCTGCTGCTGGCGAAACTCGTCCAGGCGCTGGAAGATGTCGCTCTGGATGACTTCGGGGTTGGGCACGTACTCAAAGACGATGTCGGCCGCCGCGCCGGCGGTGTCGATGCTGACGAAACCATAGTTGAACAGCGTCGGCAGGAAGCCGGGCCGGTCGGCGTTAACGTTCTGGATGTTGCTGATGGGCGCTTGCTTGCGGCTCTCGCCGAAGCCAAAGGGACTGCGGTCGATGTCGATGACGAAGCGATCGGTCAACTGGAAGATGTCATTGCGCCAGTCTTCTATCTGCCAGATGAGCCACAGCAGGTCGCCGAAGCCGAAGACGACGGCGGCCAAAACTACAACCCATGGGATGACATCCAGATACAGAGCCAGGATGCTCAGGCCAATCACGGCGACGAGCACCAGCACGGGCGCGGCGATTCGCTTGAGCAACACGAAGAGGCTCTTGCGATAGGTGATCGTATTGCCCTCTTCGACGCGCCAGCCGTAGCGTCGCCCCAGGCGGGCGAAGAAGCCTACTGGCCGTGGTCGGGCGCGCGCGGGCGCGGGGCCACCGGCGTCGGCCAGCTTCAGGGGCGAATCGACGCCAAAGTGCTTCTCAATCGACTGGCGCATGAGCGCTTGCGTCTGCGCCGATTCGACGGCGCGATACTGCCCCAGGAGCCGCTCCAGCACATCCTTGACGCGACCGGGCTGATCGATGAAGTCGAACAGCACTTTGCCCGCCGCGGCGGCGGTCGTCACGCGGGCCGTGCCAAAGTTGAAGAGATTCGCCAGGAAGGTTGGCTTCAGCACTTCGACGGTCTGCACCTGGCCGATGGGAATCTTCACCAGGCGGATGCGGAAGTGGCGCAGGTCGAATTCGTGGTGGGTCATGTGGCGGTTGGTGATGACGAAGTAGTCGCCCCGCCAGTCGATCACGCGCAGGAAGAACCACACCAGGCCCGTCAGCGTCAGCGCCAGCGGCCCGCCCACCTTGAGCGCCCGTTGCAGCCCTGTGTTGGTAGGCATCAGCACCAGGATGATGACGGCTGCCAACACGAGCACAACCGGCATCGCCAGGCGGCCAACCAATAGCCACACACTGCGCCGGGCGAAGAACTCCAGCCGCTCTTCGGGCATCAGGGCGGCGGCCGAGGAAGCGCGCACCTGCCGGCGCAGCTTCATCTTGCGCGCCTCCTGCCAGGCAGCGTCGCTCAGGCCATAGTGCGTCTCGCCGTCGTCGCGGGGGGCCAGCTGGTCGATGATAATCGGGTACTCCTCCAGCAGCTTGTGGAAGGCGGGGCCGGGGATGATCAGCAGGCGGCCTTCATCGTCGGGGGCGGACGTGCCGCGCGCGCCGGTCGAGCCTTTGACTGTGGCCGGGTGGACGCCGGGCACGAACAGCCACAGATCGTTGAAGGACTGCCCCGGCTCATAGTAGCGCGTCAGGCCCTCGCGGGCGCGGCCGCTGGCGTCCAGCCCCTTGGCAAAGAGGCGACCCTCCTTGACGATGTAGAGGCTATTGGCCACGTCGCGCTGGTAGGCGATGACGGCGTTGGGCTTAAAGCTGTACTCTGTGGCCACGGCCGCGACGGCCGCTCGGGCGGCCTCGCTCAGGTTGGCGAAGATCGGTAACGTGCCAATGAACTCCAGCTTGGTAGCCACAGGGCAATTTTAGCATGAACGGCGGCCGATTGACGAACGGAGGGATGGCTCCCTGAGGATTGTCTGGTCGCAGTTTGCCGCTCAGCGTATGGTGGGCTATGATGATCGTACTGGTCTGCTGATGTCGGTCATTACCGGTCTATTCAACGTCCTTGCCCTGCTGTACATCGGCCGCGCCTTTCTACTCGTCATCCAGATCGTCCGCAACTGGGACGAGTGGCGGCAAGAGCCACTGACCAGGGCC
>DAOSMQ010000205.1:0-5247 GCA_035372725.1 Promineifilum sp. (SeqCode) | reverse complement strand
GCCGCCAGCATCGCAGCAGCAGCCGGCCACAAGCGCGCCGGCTGCGGCGCGGTGGACGTCGATATCGTAGGTCGCGCCGCGGAAGCGCCGCCGCAGACGGAAGCCGTCCCACTCGGCGGGCAGGTCGCCGGCCACGCTCAGCCCGTCCAGCCCGGCTGACACGCCCAGTACCCCCTCGACCAGAGCGCGCAGGTACCAGGCCGCCGCGCCGGTATACCACGTCCATCCGCCCTGCCCCGGCCGCGGAGCCAGCGGCCCGTTGACGTTGCCGGGCATGACGTATGGCTCGGCGGCGTAGACGTCGGGCGCGGCGGCGCGGCGCGGCGGGCACATGCGCCGCCACAGGTCATAGGCCGCCCCGGCCCCAGCCGCCTGCCGCTCGGCCAGCACGGCCCAGCAGGCGGCATGGGCATAGACGCCGCCATTCTCGCGCGTGCCCGGCGCATAGCGGGTCAGGTAGCCCACGTCGGGGTCGGGCACGCTATAGGCCGGGAAGAGCAGCAGCGCGCCGTAGTCGGTGTAGAGGTGTTGGCGGGCGGCGGCCAGCGCCTGTTGGGTGCGGTCGGGCGCGGCCAGGCCGCTCAGCGTGGCCCACGTCTGCGCGTTGAGGAAGATGCGCCCCTCGACCCGCGCCGCCGCGCCCAATTGCAGCCCCTCGTCGGTCGTCGCCCGCCAATACCACGCCCCATCCCAGCCGTGCTGCTCGGTAGCGGCGCGGAGAGCCGCCGCCTCGGCCGTGAAACGCGCGCGCGTAGCCGCGTCGATGGGCAGAGTCGCCCAGCAGGTCAGCAGATAGTAAAGGAAGTGGGCCATCCAGACGCTTTCGCCACGGCCGGCCGGGCCGGTGGCGTTCAGGCCGTCGTTCCAGTCGCCCTCCAGGATGAGCGGCAGACCGCGCGGGCTACGCCGCGCCAGGGCCACATCGAACGCCCGCTGGCAATGCTCCCACAGCGAAGCCGCGCCACCATCGTAGAACGGCACCTCCTCATCCAGGAAAGCCAGGTCGCCCGTCTCCTGAATGGTGTGCCAGACGACGAACGGCAGCCACAGCAGGTCGTCACTGTAGCGCGAACGCAGGCCCGTCTCGGCCAGCGGGTGCCACCAGTGGAGGACGATGCCCTCCTGATACTGGTGAGCGGCGTGGAGGCGGATCTGGGCCAGCGTGTCGGCCGGCCGGTCAAGCAGCAACCAGACGAGGCTGTCCTGCAACTGGTCGCGGAAGCCATAGGCTCCGCCCGTCTGGTAGTAGGCCGAGCGCCCCCACAGCCGGCCGGCCACAGCCTGATAGACCAGCCAGCCGTTGGCCATGACATCGAGCGCCGGGTCGGGCGTGGTCACGGCCAGGCCATCGACCAGGCCGGCCCAGAAGCGGCGCGCCTCGTCTAGCGCGGCGTGGGCGGCCGCCGGGGAGCGGTACTTGTCGCTGAGGGCCAGCGCTGCCGGGGCATCGTCGGCCGCCCCCAGAGCAAAGACGATCTCGACCGTTTCGCTCGGAGCCATGGTGAGCGGCACGTGCAGGCTGGCGATGGCGTCGCCCCAGCGGCCGGCCGTGTCGCCAGAGCGCCCCTCGCGCACCGCCCGCGGCGCGGCTGTGCGCCCATAGCGCCCCAGGAAGGCGGCCTTGTCGCCGTCGTAGCCAGCCGGGGGCCGCGAACTGCTGTGGAAAGCGACGTAGGGCCAACTCCGGTTGAGGTGCGGCCCGGGCAGCCCCGGCAGCTCCCACAATACCTTGTTGGCCAGTAGGGCGTGGTGGCCGGCGTCGTAGCGCGACTCGATGAACAGGCGATGGAATTCGCGGTGCCAATCGGGAGCCGCGCCCAGCAGCCACTCTAAATAGGTAAACAGTTGCAGCCGCCGCGAACGCGGGCCGTGATTTTCCAGGCGCAACAGCCACAGTTCGCAGGGATCGCCCAACGGCACAAACGTCGTCAACGCGCCGCCCAGCGTGTCGCGCTGCCACTCGATAGTGGTGTAGCCGAAACCGTGGCGCACGCGGTAGCCGGCCAGCAACTGCCCCGCGGGCTGCCAGGCCGCCGACCAGAAGTCGCCACTGTCCGCGTCGCGGATGTAGAGGTACTTACCCCAGTCGTCGCACACCAGGTCTTGCGACCAGCGCGTCAGACGGTTGAGCGAGGCGTGACCGCGCCAACTGTAGCCGCCGCCCGTCTGCGACAGCGTCAGGCCATAGTCGCCGTTGGTCAGGACGTTGATCCACGGCATGGGGGTATCGGGACGGGTGATGATGTATTCGCGGCCGTCGTCGCTGAAGTGGCCGTAGTCGTTGGGCAGCAACATGGCGTCTCCGTTAAGCCCCCCGCCGCTGGATGAAGCGACCTGACAGGTGGCGGCCACCTGTCAGGTCGTGTGGATCGTGGGTCTAGTCGCCGGCGGTAAACCGTTCCATTGCCAGCAGCGGCCGGATGGCCTGGCGTACCTCGCCGTGGGTGAAGTAGAACTCCAACCGGTCGTTGCGCAGATAGTTGCCCAGCGCGGCCATGATCATGCCCTGGTCGAGGGCCAAATAGTAGGGCGATACCTGCCCGGTATCGACGTTGACCGAGTCATAGAAGCCCCAATCGCTGTAAACGTCGAAGTCGCGGCGCAGATTGCGCATATTTCGCAACGTGGCGCCGGGCGCAAACTCCAGCGCCAGGAAGACAGCGTGGGGCGTCACGACGCCGTTGGTATAGGCAGAGGCCGGCGGAATGGGCTGGCCGGGGCGGCAATCGCCGAAGCCGTAATCGACGTAGGTATTGTCGTTGTTGGAGGCGTAGCCGTCGGTGTTCATGCCAATAGCGTCGACGCCGTACTCGCGGTAGCCACCAGAGGGATTGGTGGCGGGCGAGAAGCCCCAGTAGCCATACTGCGCCTCTTCCAGGCCGTGCTCGATCTGCGCCCGGACGTAGAGCGGGTGGTTGATGCCCCAGCTGTTCGGCCCCCACTCAGCCTCCGGTACCATCAGCTCGACCATGAGCGCCTCGAACATGCTGCCACCCCAACTGGGCACGATGTCCATGCCGCGGTAGGTATAGTGTCCTTCGTAAACGTCCACGCCCAGATAGTTGCGCGTCACGCCCTCGGGCTTCATCTCCGGCCAGCTCCAGTCGCAGGTGTCGGGGAAGGTGCGCCACATCTTGAAGTAGTGCGTCGGCGGCACCTGGCCCCAGGCGATGCCGATGTAGCTGGCGATGCGCGGCTCGGTGTTGAGCGTGCCGTAGTGGTGGCAGGTGTAATAAACGTCGGCCCCCTGGCCCGGATAGTTGCCCTGGATGGAACAACCCGGCGGAACGGCGTCCCAGAAGCCGCCGCGCAATAGCCCGGCTCCTGGATCGTAGTAGAAGCCGAAGTTCATGTCGTCGAGGATGGCCTGCGCTTCGTCGCGCAACGGTGGCACGGCGTTGGTCACCATGATCAGCGCCGCGGCCAGCCAGCCATTATCGACCGTGGACAGGAAGGGGTAGACCGGGTCGCCCGACGGTGGCCATGTCGTCAACTTGGCGCCGGTGGCCGGGTCATACCAGTTGTAGAACATGCCGCTGTCGCCGTGGCGCTCCATCGTCGCCAGTGTCGTCAACGTTTGGCCGATGCGCTGGCGGGCTTCGCTTTGGGTGATGATCCCCAGGTCGCGAGCCACCAGGGTGCTCCAGATATAGCTGGCGATATTGGTGGGCGAGCTGTAACCGGCGCGCACGCCGGTGGCGCTGATGTTGTCGGCCGGCAAGCCGTTGGGATAGGTCATGGCCACAAAGGAGTCCCAGGTATCGCTGGCGATCTGGCGCAACTCCTTACGGACAGCCGATTTTTTCGGCGCGTCGGGGCTAACGGTCGGCTCTTCTTGCGCCTGCACGGGCACAATGGCGACCACCAACACAAATAACAGCAGCAGCAACAGGAATCGGTGTCGGCTAATTGTTGAAAACATCTCTGTACCTCCAAAGCGTCATATTTGATCGTCGCTCAGCGGTCGAACACCGAGCAGTCGCACACTCGGCAGTCGCCGTTCCGTGATCCGCCGGTGAT
Organism: Promineifilum sp. (SeqCode); assembly: GCA_035372725.1. Lineage (GTDB taxonomy): Bacteria > Chloroflexota > Anaerolineae > Promineifilales > Promineifilaceae > Promineifilum. The sequence continues at coordinate 1,227 of DAOSMQ010000205.1, read as the reverse complement.
GCCATCGCCCCTGAAGAGGGCCGCGTCACTCCTCGGCCTGCAAGCGGGCCAGGTTGGCGTTGGCCCGCGCGATCAACTCCGGTTCGCCGGGGAACAGATCCTCGATTTCGCTGTAGATGTCCTCGGCCGAACGCCGGTCGCCGTCGGCTTCGTACAGTTCACCCAGGCGCAGATAGACAACGCCCATGTACGGGTTGGTGCGGCCGATGTTCTCCTGGACAAACTGCTCGGCCTCGGCAATGGTCAGCCGCGTGTTGATGATCTCATCGATGCGCGCCGCCGCCTGGGCGGCCATGGCCGGCACGGGCCGGGCGCGCGGGTGATGCCAGATGCGTTCCACGTCGCCATAGCCGCCGCGACGCACGTACTCGTTGGCCGCCTCGTCGAACACCTCATAGCCGGCCAGCGCGTCCAGGTAGTTGCCGGCCTCGAAGCTGGCGTCGGCGTCGGCCATGTAGCGCGCCGTCAGCCGGCGCGAGTCCCACCAGGCCAGGAAATAGGTGCCGACAAAGATGGCGACCACGGCCAACAAGATCAGTGGCAGACGCCACCAGGGCGCGTGGCGCGCCGTCGCCGCCACGGCCGGCGCGGGCGCGCCCTGGGCGGCAGGCAAGTTCGTTGTCATGGCAGCCTCACTTGAACGTCACGTTGGCAAACGCCTTCATGAACTGGTCTTGCAGGAAGAAGAAGAGCAGCACCAGCGGCAACGTCACCAGCGTCGTCGCCGCCCAGATCTGCTGCGCGTTCTCGCCCGGCACCGACGATTGGAACTGCATCAGCCCCAGCTGCACCGTCCACTTGTCGGGCGTATTCAGGTAGAGCAGCGGGCCGAAGAAGTCATTCCAACTGCCCATGAAATTGAGGATGGCCACCGTCGCCAGGGCCGGCCGGGCCAGGGGCAAGATGACGCGCAGGAAAATCGTCAGCTCGCTGGCCCCGTCCAGTCGCCCGGCCTCGATGACCTCGTTAGGGATGCTGGCCATAAACTGGCGCAGCAGGAAGATGTTAAACACGGTGACGGCCGCGGGCACGATGAGTGATTGGAAGTGACCCACCCAACCGATGTTGTACATCAGCACGTAGGTGGGAATCAGGAACAGGATGCCGGGGATCATCATCGTCGTCAGCATGAAGCTGAAGAGCGCGTTGCGGCCGGGGAAGGGAATCTTGGCGATGGCGTAGGCGGCCAGGGCGCTGAGCAGGGTGTTGAGGAAGGTGACCGACGCG
>DAOSMQ010000204.1:0-5281 GCA_035372725.1 Promineifilum sp. (SeqCode) | reverse complement strand
GAGGGCGTGGGTCTTGGTCGCGCCCACGTCGATGCCCAGGTAGTAGCCCATGACCGTTCAGATGGTGGCCGCGGCCATGTACTCGCGCAGCGGCCGGTAGCCGATGAGGTGGATGTCGGATGCTCGCAGGAAGTCGCGCATCTCGCGGCTGATGAAGGCCTGGTAGTTGGCCACGCGGCTGGGCCAGTCGGGGGCGATGGCGCGCAGTTCGGGCGTGTCGATGGCCGGGTGCATCAGGAAGTGGGTGATGCCCGGCGGCAGGGCGGCCAGTTTGCGCCTGGCCAGGCCAATGTGGTCGGTCGGGTCGTCGAGGGGCAGATAGTCCACGGCGTCGATCAGAGGCATGCCAGCAGCCTCAAGCCCGGCGACCATGCCGGCGAACAGGTCCGCCGCCGCCGGGTCGCCGGTGATGCCATAGGCCAAGAACTGCGCGCTTGTCAGGCGCGGGAGCAGGCCCGGCCGGCGATAGCGGAACAGCGTTTGTAGATAGCCTTGAATGAAGCGCAGGTGGGTGATCGTGCCCATATGGGTGTCGATGTGGGTTACGTCGATGCCGGCGGCCAGAGCCGCGTCCACCTGGGCTTCGACCTCGGCCTGCGCGGCGGCGGGGTCGGCGTTGGCCCATGCGCCCGTCTCGCGGGCATGGAAATAGCCATCGTCATCCAGCAGGCCGGTGGCCCGGTTGCGTGTGCTCACCGGCCCCCAGCGGTAGCCAGACCACTCGGCGTTGAGTGTGGCGTGGACGCCGAGGTCCACGCCGGGGTTGGCCCGCGCCCAGGCAGCCGTGGCCGGGAACCACGGGCAGGGAACCATCACCGCGCCGGAGGAGATCGTCCCCGCGTCCCAGAGGTCGATGAACGCTTGCAGCGAGGCGTGGCACATGCCGACGTCATCGACGTGGATGATGACGACGCGGTCGTCGGGGCCGAAGCCGAGGTGTTGGAGCAGCGGGTTGGGAGACATGGGACATCACCTGAATTGAGGTAGCCAGGCCTGGTTAGTGGCCAGCATGTCGTCGAGCACGGCAGCGACCTGGTCGGCGGCCGGGCCGAGGGGGTGGGCCAACAGCGCGGCGTGGGCGGCGCGCCGGTCGCCGTGGACGGCGGCTTCGACGGTCAGCAGTTCATACATTTTCACCTGGGCCACCAGCCCAAAGACCGGCGGCGGCAGGGGCGCGGCCGGCAGCGGGTGGACGCCGGCGCGGTCGATGCGGGCGGGCAGTTCCAGCACCCAGTCGGCCGGCCACTCGGCCACGGCGCTGTCGTTGCGCGTGTTGACGACGTGGATTTGGCCGCGGTCGTTGGCGTGGCTGTCGATGACCTGGGTGGCCAGGGTGGAGTAGTAGGCGCCGCCGCGCTTCATGAGGTCGGGCGGGGGCGCGACCAGGGCGGGATTCGCATAGTCTCGCAGTAACTCCGCCTCGATAGCCATGACCTGCTCGGCGCGCGACGGCGGCCAGGCTTCTTGCTCGGCCAGCTTGTGGGCGGTGTAGTAGAAGTATTGCAGGTAGTAATTGGGGATCATCCCCAACGTGGCCAGCGTGGCCGCGTCCCATTCCGGCTGCGGCTCGCGGCGCGCCTGGGCCACGGCCGCGGCCATGATCTGCGGCCACATCTCTTCGCCATCGACGGTGAAGCCGCGGTGCCAGGTCAGGTGGTTGAGGCCCAGTGTGTTGAGCTGCGCCCGCTCCGGGGCGATGGTCTGGCCGGTCAGCGCCTCCACGGCCGCCAGCAGGCGCATCTTGGCCGTGATGCCGACATTACAGACGCCAACGGTGGGCACATCGGGCGCGTAGCGGGTTAGCGCCTCGGTCACCAACCCGGCCGGGTTGGTGAAGTTGGCCAGCAGCGCGCCAGGGGCAGTGGCGCGCATGTCGGCGGCGATGTCGAGCAGCACCGGGATGGTGCGCAGGGCTTTGGCCATGCCGCCGACGCCGGTGGTCTCCTGGCCGATCAGGCCGTGGCGGCGGCCAAGGTACTCGTCGCCACGCCGGGCGGGCATCATGCCGACGCGCAACTGGGTGACGACGTAGGCCGCGCCGGCGATGCTGGCTCGCCGGTCGTCGCTGAGCACAACGCGGAAGGGCGCGCCCCGGGCGGCGACCATGCGCCGGGCGAAGCCGCCGACGACGGCCAGCCGCTCCGCGTCGATGTCCATGAGCCACAGTTCGGTTAGCGGCAGCGTCTCCGCCCGCGCCAGGAAGCCGTTGACCAACTCCGGCGTGTAAGTCGAGCCGCCGCCGATGACGGCGATTTTCATGGGGATGCTCCAGTGGTCTAAGAGGGCGGCCATCTTTGCGGCGCGCCAGGAAGAGTGTAGCGCCAATGGGAAGATTGCCCAAGCACAGCGCCGAGCGTCCTTATCGGCGCTTAGGGTCATATGACGTATTGACTTCTCTCTGAGGACACTCCTACAATGCAACCTGGCCTGACCAAGGCGGCTCGTTTCATGTCTACAGCGGTCGATTGGGAGATATATGGAACCAGAATCGATCTTCCTGACCCTGCTGCGCAAAGAGGACTTCCTGATGCTGACCGTTCAGGCGGTCAACATGCACCTAGAGGGCGACCTGCTTGTGCGCACGAACGCGGCCGAACCGGCCGTCCTCCTCTATCACTTTCCGCCACAGCACACGGCCGAAGAAGCTTTCCACCAGAACAAGGCTGGCGATGAACCGGCCGGACCGGTTCCCGTAATGGCCTGGCTGGCCGGGGCCAGTCGTTTGGCCTTCCGCCTGCCGGAAGGAGTCGAGACGCTGCCGGTGACACTGGAGGCGCTGCTCGATTGGCGGGCGCTGGAGCCAGTGCTGCCGCCGAATGCCCTGCCGCCCGACGCGACCACCGGCCCCGCGCCGGCCGCCCCGGCCTTCAACCAGACGGCGCTGGAACTGCCGACCGGCCTGCTCCTCTCGCCCGATGCCAGCGCCGGCTGGCTCCACGACACAACGCCCCACGAGCGCGACGGCCGCTTCGCCCTCTGGCAGACGCGCCTCGGCCGCCGCGACGTGGACGCCGAGGGCAATCCCATCACCGCCGCCAGCGACGACCGCGCGGTGCGCGTCGTCTGGAGCACGCGGCCGGCCATCGCGTTCACCAATTCGCTGACCAACACCGACCGCCACGAAGCGGTCACGCTGTCGAGTGACTTCACCCTGCCGCGGCCGCCCGGCTGGGCTATCGTCCACCCGGTACGCCTGATGATCTGGCGGCAGAGGCTGGCCGCCAGCGGCCTGCCGCTGCGCTACATCCCCCGGCCCGCCCGCGCCCGGCGCCTAATGCTCTCGTCGCTGGGCGCGTGGACGAACCTGGAGAGCGAGTGGGACTACCCGATCATCATCCCCGACTCGCCACAGGCTGACCTGGGCTACCCCACCCTGACGCTGGAACAATGGACGCACCAGATGGCCCAGGGGCGTGACCAGTACGCGCGAACGGTGCGAACGGCTTTCGTCTGCGACTGTGCCCACCGCATCTCCATCGTCACCGTCACCGAGCGGCAATTCCAGCCGACCCTCGTCCGCACCGACCAGACGCCCGACGGGCGGGTGGCTATCTTCGGCTCGGTCGCTTATCTGCGACAGTACGAGTACTTCATCATCCAGAAGCAACTTCAGGACTATGAGGGGCAGGCAGGGCTGTTCCAGTATGCCGGCCGCGAGTTGCCCTATCGCCGCCTGCGCATCACCATGCGCGTCTCGCCCATCATCGACCCGCGCCCAGCCGACGACGCGCCCTTCTGGCCCACCGTCGGCGGTCAACCGCTGTTGTTCCCGATGATCGGCGAGGACTGGGATGGGCAGCCGTCCACGACCCAGAAAACGCAGCTCGTCGTGCCGCTGCGGGCCATGATCGCCCGGCGCTCGACCATCGACGGCCAGCCCGATCCGAAGGTATGGACGTGGCCGGAGATCGTGGCGCTCTACAACGCCGGTGACGCGGGCCGGCGCACGGCCGACCTGCGCGGCCAGAGCGTCGCCTTTGCCGCCAACATCGACACCGAACCGGGCAAGACGCGCCTCGACACGCAGAGCATTACCACCCAGGCCCAACTCGTGACCGCCCCGACGCCGCTGGGCGTGCCGCCCTTCCTGCCAAAGATGGAGACGGCGCGGGTGACCATCCCGGCGGTCAACCGCGTCCTCGGCCGCGAGGAGAGCGTGGATATCCGCTATGATGCCACCTACTTGAGCGACGGCTTCAGCCCGGGCAGTAACCCTGGCGAGGTCTTTGTCAAGCTCGTTAAGCCGTTGGCTGTGGCTGTGGCGGCCGACAGGTCTGGCGGCATGGTGCGGCCGGAAAGTGGCGTCGAGGGCTTGTCACGCAATGCCGGCGCGGTGGCCAAGGCCGACAAGTTCAAGACGGCCGAGCTAGACCTGTCAGCCTTCGACAGCTTCCGGCTGCTGGGCACGATGACGATCCGCGACATCTTGCCGAAAGTGCCCATCGACATGGCCGCGCTGCGCGAGGCCCAGGGCGCGCCCGACACTGTCCTGCAGCGGCTGCACGACCCCGACTTCTTCGTGCAGGCCCCGGTTCTGGTCGGGTCTCTGGCCTACCCGCCGGGAGCCGACCCACGTACAACACCACCGGCCGCGGCCATTACCCGCCTGGTTTGGAAGCCGAGGATTCAGGCGTTCGAGTTTGGCCCCTTCTTCGCCTTTGGCCTGAACACCAACGGCCAACTCTATCTGACGGCGACCCTGACCACGCCGCTCGACGGTGGGTCGCCGACGTTCGTCATTGATGGCGCGTTGGAGCAGTTCGCGCTCCACTTTCTCAGTTCGCTGCGGATCAATTTCGTCGCCCTGCGCTTCCGTGCCGTGGACGGCTGCAAGCCCGATATCTCGGCCGAAGGCGTTGACCTGGTTTTCGAAGGCCCACTCACCTTCGTCAACACTCTGCGCGACATCCTGCCCGCCGACGGCTTCAGCGATCCGCCCTACGTCACCGTCGATGGCGCGGGTATCCTGGCCGGCTACACCCTGGCCGTGCCCTCGCTGGGCATTGGCATCTTCAGCCTGCAAAACCTATCTCTGGCCGCTCAACTCTCGGTGCCCTTCGTGGGCAAGCCCGCCTCGGTGCGCTTCGCCGTCTCCGAGCGCCACAAGCCGTTTCTCGTCAGCGTGACCCTGTTTGGCGGCGGCGGCTTTTTTGCCATGGCCCTCAGCGCCGACGGCCTGGAGCAGATCGAGGCGGCCATCGAGTTCGGCGGCAATCTGTCGCTTAACCTCGGCGTGGCCAGCGGCGGCGTCTACGTCATGGCCGGTATCTACTTCAGCCTG
>DAOSMQ010000203.1:2511-5287 GCA_035372725.1 Promineifilum sp. (SeqCode) | reverse complement strand
CGTTCGCCAAAGTATTGTAGCAGCAACGCGTGGACGTAGGTATAGCCGCCGCCGACCTTGCGCAGGAGATTGCGCTCGGCGGCCTGGTTGAGGAAGGCGGGGTAGTCGCGGGCAATGTGACCGCGGTCGTAGAGCCGCCGGCGGAGCCACAGGTGTTGGAAGTAGGCCAACCAGCCATAGGCCAGGGCGAAACCCAGGTTGAGATAAGCCATCAGCCACATCAGCCACGGCGCTATGGCCAGGACAATCAACCGGCCGCTGAGCGACATGGCTACAAAGAGGGTCGCGCTAAACAGGATCACCGGCAGAACACTGATCCGTCTGAGGACGGTGCGACCGCTCTGGAACGACTGCGAGATGCCCTGCCCCGGCGTCATCCGCAACCGCAAGTCGCCCGGCCGCAGCGCGGCCTCGACCGCGCCCAGCGTGCCGCCGGCGGCGGCCAGCAGCGCCGCCCAGGGGGCGACGCCCCCGCGGCCGATCCAGCCGAGCAGCGCCCCCAGGGCCAGCCCGCCGGCCGCGCCGATGCCCAGCCCCAGCGCGGCATAGGGCCACGACCAGCGCAGCGACTCGACCGTCTCGATGCGGTCGAACGGCAGTCGAGCGCGCAGCAGAAAGCGGCCGGTCAGGGCGGGCACGGCCGCGGCCAGCAGCCCGACCAGCAGCACCGCCGCCGCCGCGCCCCAGCGGCCGAAGATGAGGGCGATGAAGACCGCCGGCAGGGAGGCCCCCGATAGCATCATGAAGACGAGCAGGCGCATGTCTCGCCCGAAGCGCGGCCGGTCGCCGGCGTCCAGCCACGCCGGCTGCATATCCTCCAGGAAGAACGTCGGCTTGCCCTCGCGGATGAGTTGCCGGGCCAGCCAACTCAGCCAGGCGATGGTGTCGCTGGGGGAGAAACGCATGTCCTTGCTACGATAGCGGGCCATGCGCTCGGCGTAGACCTCAAAGAGTTGCGTTCGCGTCAGCAGAGCCGCGCCCATGCCCTCGCCGCCTTCGGGCATGCGCCGGTAGGCCAGGGTCATGATGCTGAGCATCAGCGGCGTCTGGGCCAGTTCGCGCAGGGTGCGGTCGGCGGCCAGCGAGTCGCGCAGGCCGGCCAGCCGCGGCCCGCGCCGGGCCAGATAGGCGTCGATTTGCGCCATCGTCAGCGGTTGCAGGACGATGGCCTTGTCCATGTTCAGGCGCGTGGCCAGGGCCTGGTAGTCGCGGCTGCGGGCGGTGACGAGCATGGCCACGCCGGGATGCTGCTGGCGAAAGGCATTGATGGCCGCGGCGCAGGCCGGCCGCAGCGTCGCCTCGACCTCGTCTAGCCCGTCGAGCAAGGGGACGAACTGGCCGGCGTCGATCCACTGCGCGGCCAGCCGGCGCGGCGTCTCGTAGTTGTTGGCCAGTTGGTCGACAAGCCAGTCGGCCAACGGGCGGTCGGCGGTGTAGGCCGACAGGGCGAAGACGGCCGGCATGGGGCAACTCGCGTCGGCCTCGGCCTCGGCCAGCAGGCGGCTGACCAGTTGCAGCAGCATCGTCGTCTTGCCCGCGCCCGGTTCGCCCAGCACCAGCAGGACGCGCTCGGCGGCGCTGAAGACGCCGGCGATGGTCGTGCCCAGGGGCAGGAGGTAGTCGTATTCGGCCGCCTGTTGCCAGCTGGGCACGCCGCTGTTGCCCAGCGCCGCCGGCCGGTAGGCAAAGCCGAGGTCGATGATCTCCCCACCGTGCAGCGATTCCTCCAGCACGCCCTGTAACCAGACGGTTTTCACCCGCTCCAGCATGACTGCCCGGTTCTGCCGCTCCTGTTCGTTCATGTCCCTCCGCGGAAAGTCGCTACCAATAGAGTACCCACATTGGCCGGCTGCGCATGAAAAAGAGGGGTGAAATCGAGCTATAATCGTGGCCGATGGATGACCACACCGAACAAACCAACCTTCCCACCGACAACCTGGCCCGCGCCCTGTGGCACATCTACCGGCGGCCGGAGGCGACGTTGTGGCAGGGCGGCGGCAATCTGCCCTGGAATGACCCGGCCTTTTCGACGCGGATGCTGGCCGAGCACCTGGACGAGAGCCACGGCGCGGCCTCAAGGCAGGCGGCCGAGCGGGCGGCGCAGATCGACTGGTTGTGGGCGCAGTTGCGCCTGGAGCCGGGCCGGCGGCTGCTGGACCTGACCTGCGGGCCGGGCCTCTACGCCGTCGCCCTGGCGCGGCGCGGCGTCCACGTGACCGGCGTCGACTTCAGCCCGGCGGCCATCGCCTACGCCCGGCAACTGGCCGGGTATAAGCGCGTCAGCGACCGCTGCGCCTTCGTCGAGGCCGACGTGCGCGCCTATGAACCAGAGCCGGGGAGCTATGACGCCGTGCTGATCCTCTACGGGCAGCTGGCCGTCTTTCCGCGCGAGGAGGCCGCGGCGCTGCTGAGCAAGGCGGCGCGGGCGCTGCGGCCGGGCGGGCGGCTGGTGGTGGAGCTGCTCGACCAGGAGCGCGTCGACAAGACCGACAGCACGTGGTGGTTTGCCGACGACAAGGGGCTATGGGGCGACAGGCCCTTCCTGAACCTGGGCGAACGGCGCTGGGATGCCAACGCGCGGGCGTCGATCGAGCGCTACACGACGATTGAGCTGGAGACGGGCGGGCTGAGCGAGATCGTCCTCTGCGACCAGACGTATGGCGTTGGCGAGATGATCGCCCTGATGCAGGCGGCCGGTTTTAGCAGCGTATCGGCCCATGCCCGCTGGGCGGGGCTGCCGTTGTATGATGCGGAGGAGTGGGTGGTGTACGTGGCC
>DAOSMQ010000203.1:0-2411 GCA_035372725.1 Promineifilum sp. (SeqCode) | reverse complement strand
CGTTGTGGTTTGCCGCAACGCCCCAATCCCCTACAATTCACCTCAATGATCCGCCTCAACGCCGTCGTCAAACAATATGGCCTCAATCCGGTGCTGCGCGGCGTAGATCTGCACGTGCAGGCGGGCGAGTTCGTCACCCTGGTGGGGCCGAACGGGGCGGGCAAGAGCACGCTTATGGCCATCGTCGCCACGCTGCTGCGGCCGACCTCCGGCGAGGTGCGCGTCGGCGGCTGGCCGCTGCCGGAGGCCGCCGACCGCGTGCGCCAACACATTGGCCTTGTTTCCCACCACGCCCTGCTCTATCGCGACCTGACCGCGGCCGAAAATCTGGCCTTCACCGCCCGCCTCTATCGCCTGCCCGACGCCGAGCCGCGCATCATGGATGCCCTGCGCACGGTCGGCCTCTTTGCCCGCCAGCGCGACCCCGTCGGGACGTTTTCGCGCGGCATGTTGCAACGTCTAACCATCGCCCGGGCGACGCTCCACGAGCCGGACGTGTTGCTGCTCGACGAGCCATACACCGGCCTCGACCAGGAAGCCAGCGCCCTGCTGGATGAGCTGTTGCGCGAGCAGTCGGCCCGCGGCCGGACGATCCTGATGATCACCCACGACCTGGGGCACGGGCTGGGGCTGGCCGACCGGCTGGCCATTCTCTATCGCGGCCAGATCGCCCGCGAGGTCGCGCGCGCCGACATCAGCCCGGCGGCGGTCTATGACCTCTACGCCGAAGTGACACTGGCATGAGCGCGTTCCTGGCGACTGTGTGGGCTGTGGTCTGGAAAGACCTGCGCATCGAGGGGCGCACGCGCCAGACGATCAGCATCATGGTCATGTTCTCAGTGGCAACGATCATCATGTTCAACTTTGGGCTGGGCATGGCCATCAACATCAACCTTGACGCCGGGCGCAACGTCTCGCCGGCGCTGCTGTGGGCGGTGGTGTTGCTGGCGGCCATCCTGGGGCTAAACCGCTCGCTGGCCCTCGACCGCGAGGATCAGGTCTTCGACGCCCAACTCATCGCCCCCATCTCGCGCAATGCTCTCTACGCGGGCAAAGTCATCAGCATCAGCCTGTTCACATTGCTACTCGACCTGATCCTGGTGGTGCTGTTCACAGTGTTCTTCAACCGGCCGTTCTATCTGCCGCTGGTGCTGCTGGTGCTGACGCTGGGCACAATCGGCTACGTGGCCGCGGGGGTGCTGATCACCTCCATGACCATTCAGGCGCGCACGCGCGAGGTGCTGCTGCCGGTGCTGCTGCTGCCGATATCGCTGCCGCTGGTGCTGCCCGCGGCCATGGCCACGACGACCTATATCAACGCGGCCATGCTGGGCGAGGCGTCGTGGGCGGCCGTGCGCGCGCCGGTGCTGCTGGTCGCGGCTTATGACCTGCTCATGCTGGCCGTGGGTTTCCTGACGTACCGTTTTGTGGTAGAGTCCTAGCCGGCGACCAGCCACGAGCGACGCAAGGGGGAACCGTCGTTCGTGGTCGATTCTGTCTTATCTGGAGTAAGTCATCATGAATCCAGCGACGATTGTAAATCCGCGACTTGACCGGGCCATTCGCATCATGACCATCCTGGCCGTCGTGGGCATGGTCATCACCATCGGGGCGATCTTCCTCTTCGCGCCGGTGGAACTCAACATGGGCAATGTTCAACGGCTGTTCTACTTCCACGTCGGCTCGGCCTGGGTGGGAGCGATGGTCTTTGGCGTGGCCCTGGTATGTGGCCTGCTGTACCTGTGGCGCGGCCGGCGCGTGTTCGACACCGTGTCCGTGGCGTCGGTCGAGGTCGGCCTCGTCTTCCTGTCGATGGCCATCGTCGGCGGCTCGTTCTGGGGCAAGCCGGCCTGGAACACGTGGTGGCTGTGGAGCCCACGGCTGACGCTGGTGACGGTCGCCTGGCTGGTCTACGCGGCCTACTTCATGCTGCGCGGGGCCATTGAGGACGACCACCGCCGCGCCCGCTACGCCGCCATCTACGCCATCGTCTCCTTCGTCACCATCATCCTGACCTACGTCAGCATCCGCATCTTCCGCGACATCCACCCGGTTGTCTTCGGCGGCACAACCGAAGCCGCCGCCGGCGCGTCCGAGGGGTTACAGGACTTCAACGGCCTTGACTCGGCGCGCATGGGCATTACCCTGCTCATCAGCGTCATCGGCTTCACTCTGCTGGGGTCAGCCTGGATTTTGATGCGCATCCGCCTGCAAAACCTGATCGACTATGCCGACAGCCTGAAGACGCGCGTGGCCACCCGGCTGAGCGCCCGGCCACGCCCGGCCATCGTCTCCGGCCTGGCCCTCGTCCTCTTCCAGGTCGGCGAACCGAATCAGTTCAACGCCTACCTGATCGGCGGCTACATGGTCATGTCGTCTCTGTGCCTGCTGTACATGCTCTATCTGGCCAT
>DAOSMQ010000202.1:0-5320 GCA_035372725.1 Promineifilum sp. (SeqCode) | reverse complement strand
CCGGGAGCGCTGACTGCCACGGCCCGCCTGCCTCGCTAAAGTAGAACTGGTCGGCCACCATAATGATGTGCATCGCCCGACCGGCATCGGTGTAGGACACCAGGCGCATGTCCGTGGCGCTCACCTCGCCGCCGGCCATTTCGACAGACCCGCTAATCGTCAACAGCCGTTGCCGCAACTGCTGGCCGGCAAACTGGGCGTAGGCAGTGGCCTGCTGCCGATAGCTGGTCAGGCGGGTCTGGTTGTCCACCGCCTCGGCCAGCCGGTCCAGGTCGCAGGCGACTTCGGTCGGTTGGGGCGTCGGCGTCGGCCGGGGGGTGGCCGTGGGCGCGGGCGTGGCCGTGGGGATGGGCGTGGCCGTGGGGATGGGTGTGGCCGTGGGGGCGGCCGTGGCCGTAGGCGGCGGGGCGGTCGGCGCGACCTCGGCCGCGCCCTGGCCGCACGCCGCCAGGGCCAACAGGACAAGCAGACAAAGGACGGGCAATCGTGTGGGCTTCATGGCTCCTCCCGTCTTGTAGGGCGATTTGGCAAATCGCCCTCTGTGACGCGATTTGGAAAATCGCGCCACATGGCGATTTGGAAAATCGCGCCACATCGCGATTTGGAAAATCGCACCACATGGCGATTTGGAAAATCGCACCACATCGCGATTTGGAAAATCGCGCCACATTGCGCGATTTGGCAAATCGCGTTACAAGGATTATCCTGCTCTGGTTTGACTTTGGCAATCATAGCGAGTTGTGATGCTAACCCACCTTCGCCACCTCCTCCTCGGCTCCCCCATCCCCTCGGCCGACACGGGCGAGCTGCGCCTCGACAAGGTGCGCGCCCTGGCGGCCCTGTCGCCCGACGCGCTGGCCTCGGTCGCCTACGCCAATCAGGAGATCTATCTGGGCCTGCTGGTGGCCGGGGCGGCCGGCCTCAACCACGCCTTCAGCCTGGCCCTGGTCATCAGCGGCCTGCTGGCCCTGCTGACACTGTCCTACCGCCAGACCATCGCCGCCTACCCCGGCGGCGGCGGCAGCTACACGGTCGCCCGCGAGAACCTGGGCGACACCCCCGGCCTGACCGCCGCGGCGGCGCTGCTGATCGACTACGTCCTCAACGCCGCCGTCAGCGTCACCGCCGGCGTGGCCGCGCTGGCGTCGGCCTTCCCCGCCCTGTGGCCATATCGCACGGCGCTGGCGCTGCTGCTGCTGCTGGTCATCACCCTCGTCAACCTGCGCGGCGTGCGCGAGGCGGGCACGGTCATGACTATTCCCGTCTACCTCTTTTTGGCCACCTATCTGGGCATGATCGTCTGGGGCATCGGCGTGGTGCTGGTGCGCGGGCCGGGCGCGTTCCCGCCCGCGCTGACGGCGCCGGCCGGCGCGGGCGGCGCATCCGCCGCGGCGCTGGTCCCGGTGACGATCTTCCTGCTGCTGCGCACCTTCGCCAGCGGCGCGACGGCCCTCACCGGCGTCGAGGCGATCAGCAACGCCGTGCCCATTTTCCACGAGCCGGTCGTGCGCAATGCCCAGCGGACGATGGCGGCCATGGCCGCCCTGATGGCCGTGCTCTTTCTGGGCACAGTCGGCCTGACGCAAGCCCTGGCCATCGTCGCCGGGCCGGAAGAGACGATCCTCTCCGCCCTGGCGCGGCATCTGTTCGGTTCCGGGCCGGTCTATCTGCTGGTGCAGGTGGCCACGCTGCTGGTGCTGATCGTCGCCGCCAACACCAGCTACACCGGCTTCCCACGCGTCGTCTCGCTGATGGCCCGCGACGGCTTTCTGCCGCGGCAACTGCGCAGCGTCGGCGACCGGCTGGTGTTCTCCAACGGCATCCTGCTGCTGGCGGTGCTGGCGGCGCTACTGGTGGTCGTCTTCGGCGGCGACTCCCATGCCCTCATCCCACTGTTCGCCGTCGGCGCGTTCCTGGCCTTCACGCTGTCGCAGGCGGGCATGGTCGTCCACTGGACGCGCGCCCGCGGGCCGGGCTGGGGCTGGCGGGCGGCGCTCAACGGGCTGGGGGCGACGGCCACGGGCGTGGCCCTGCTGGTCATCGGCAGCAGCAAATTCCGCGGTGGGGCGTGGATCGTCATCCTGCTGCTGCCCGTACTGGTGTGGCTGTTCCGCTCGGTGCGCCGCCACTACAACGAGGTCGGCCGCCAGCTGCACCTTACCAACGACGCCCCACCGGTGGGCTGCACCCGCCACCCACGTGTCGTCATGCCCGTGGCCGGCGTCCACCGCGGCGTGGTCGAGGCGCTCAACTTCGCCTGCTCCATTGCCGATGACGTCATCGCCGTCTACGTCGAGTTAGAACCCGACAGCGGCCCGGCCATGCACGCCCGCTGGGAGGCGGCCGGCATGGCCCGCGTCGCCCGGCTCATCACCGTGCCCTCGCCCTACCGCTCGCTGCTCGGCCCCTTCCTCGATTGCATCGACCAGCTCGACGCCGAGCGCCCCGACGATTGGCCGGTGACGGTGCTCATCCCCGAGTTCGTGCCCGCGCGCTGGTGGCACTTTCTGCTGCACAACCAGACCGCCCTGCCGCTGAAGTGGGCCTTGATCTACCGCCGCCACCGCGACGGCAAGGCGCGGGCGGTGATCGATGTGCCGTTCTATCTTGATTAGAGAGCAGGGCTGACGCGCCGGCCTGACCGGTAGACGGCCCCCGGCCGCGCACCTGTCAGCTCCCGCTCGGGCCAGTTGGTCGCCACCACAACCGCCGCGCTAGATCCGCGCTGCGCGCAACCACCGCCACGAGACGTTGATGAGCGCTGCCTGTCCGATGATGAACCACAGAAGGAGCAGCGTCAGACCCACCGACAGCAAGTCCAACGTTCGGGGCAGCCGTTCGCGGGCCAGCACCAGTCGATCTTGCGTCCGGGCAATCGTGGCCAGGGTCGTGGTCGTTGTGCTCTTGGCCGTATCGAGGTGGCCCAGCAGCGCCCCCGTCCGGTCGGTGACGGCCGTCACCGGGCGAGAGACGGCCGATTCCTTCATCGTCTGCACCTCGGCGCGAATCTGGTTGACCTGTTCGCGGGCGGCGTTCACCTGGTCGGCGGCGACTTGCAGCTCCGTGGTGATCGTCGGCACATTGACGAACGGCAGCCGGTTGGCCGCCTCCAGGGCGTCGTTGGCGGCCACGACCGTATCGACCACGGCCGTTATCGTCGCCGCCGCCTCGGTCAGGGGCGGAAAGAGCCGGTCGCCAACGGTGCGATCCAGGACGGTAAAGGCGATGTCGGTGGACGTGATGCGGTCGCCGGCGGCCATGACCGCGCCCTCAATGGTGCTGGTGGCCGCGCGGGCCGTGTCGATGGCCGCGTCGACGCGGGTCAGGCCGGCATCGGCACGGGTCAGCACGCCCTCGACGGTGGTGGACATCGCCGTCAACGACTCGGTCACAGGGGTATTCAGCGCCCAGGCGTAGTAGATGCCCACGCCGGCGGTGAGAATGGTGATGACGGCCAGGACAATGGCCAGAACGGCGAGAATGGTCTTCAGAGTGCGCATCGTTGTTTCCCTCCGGGGAGATGAGACATTTTATCCCATTCTATCCGGCCGGGTAGGGGCGTTGATTTCTTGAGGATTTGCCTAGCGCCGCGCCTGGCCGTGGGGCCATTGGGTATCATATGGCCAAACAGAGCCGGCCGGACTTTCGGCCGGCGCGAGGGACGTTCATGAAGGGAATTCTGGTCATTCTGATGGTCTTCGGCATTATCATCCTGGCCGCCGTGGCTCTGGCGCTGGCGTCGAACTTCGGCAACACGGCCACGCCGACGCTTGCGCCGCCACCACAGGGCAACCTCGTCGCCACGCCCACCCCGGCCGCGGCTGCCCTCCCCACCGTGCCGCCCGCCGGCCAGCCCACGGCGCTACCGCCCGTTGGCGACGGCGCGACCGACGGCGCGACCTCCCCATTCAACGGCTCCTTCGCCGGTACGCTCAGCACCGGCAACGGCAGCAGCGCGCCGGTCAACCTGGCCCTGACACAGACCGGCACGATTGTCAGCGGCGACATCAACATCGGCGACGGCCTGACCATTGATGGCGGCAACTGCGGCGCGCAGGCCATCCCCGCCGGCGGGCGCGCCGTCAGCGGCCAGACCGACCCGTCGAACCCCAACCACATTGAAGTCAGCGCCGGCTACGACGTGCAGGGCATCACCATCACCGCCAGGCTAACGGCCGACCTCTCCGCCGACGGCAACGCCATCACCGGCCGGATCGACCTCGACCTGCCCTTCTTCTGCGGCAGCGACCCCGTCATCACCGGCGCGCTGGCGCGGCAATAGGCGCGACTACCCAACGCGGCCTGGGCCGGCCGGTATGCCCCGCGCGACCACGCCAACGGCTGCGGCCAGCACCAGCAGCAAAAAGCCATTGACCACGCCCCGCCACGACACGTCGCGCCGCAGCACAGCCTGCGCCGGATCGTTCGGGTTGACATAAACGGGGATGCTATCGCCGGGGGCGAGGGCCAGCAGCGACTTACCCAGGGCGGTCTGCGGGTCAATGCGGCGCTCCACTGGTTGCACGCGGCGGCCGGTGAACGACTGCCCGGCGACGGTGTAGGCGTATTCCACATGCACGCCCGGCCGCCGCACCGGCGCGCGCCCGCGCACCTCCACCGGGACGACCTCCACAGCGCGCACCGCGCCGCTGACCGTGGCCCAGCCGGCCGCGGCCCGCGCCCGTTGCATCTCACCCCACGCCCCCACGATAGTCAGCGCGGCCACCACAGCCCACAGCGCGGCGATGGCCGTCAGCGTCTGCCCCAGCCGCGCCCGGTTGGCTCGCCGCTCTTCGTCCGTTGGCGTGCTCATGCGCCCAGTGTAACCCAAACCCACTCCCCTCCCTAACTTTCCCAACTCTGGTTCCCTCTCCCTCCGGACTCTGGTTCCCTCTCCCCCCGGGAGAGGGTTAGGGAGAGGGCGCTGTGACCTCCGACGGCCGAATCAAACCCCCTCCCTAGCCGAGCAAGAGGGGCAGACACGCAGGCCTGCCCCTACGGTTGCGGCGCGGTTATGGTTCGCAGGCGTAATGGACCGCCGCGCCCACCACAGCGGCCGAATCGCCCTGCTCGTCCGTTTGCAGCGTAATCACCACTTCGCTCGTCTCCCCGGCCACATCATTCAGGTTCAGGGTGATGAGACTCAGCGTCGGGCCGTTGGTCGGGCCGGTGGACACGTCGCTGTCGCTCGCCGCGCCGGCCGCGGCCGAGACGGTGATCGCCCGCGCGTCCTTGTCGTTGTCCACCAGCGCTACCTGCACGGTGATGTCGGCCTGGCCCGTGGGCGGGTCGATGGGGATGGTGAAGGTCTGCGTGTGCG
>DAOSMQ010000201.1:0-5325 GCA_035372725.1 Promineifilum sp. (SeqCode) | reverse complement strand
CAACTGCGCCTGCTCCGGCTTGGGGAAGAGGCGCGGGCCGAGGAAACTGGCCGTTCGCTCCGGGTTGAAAAGGCGGGCCAGCAGCAGACGCTGCCAAATGCGCAGCCGGTCGGCCAGCGAATGGGCTACCAACTCCGGCCCGCTGTTGACGATCACCAGGCTGCGCACGCGCTCCGGGTGGTCGGCGGCCAGTTGGAAAGCGATCATACCGCCCATCGACAGGCCGACGACGTGGGCCGAAGCGAGGCCCAGCGTGTCGAGCAGGCCCAGCACGTCGTCGGCCATCATGGGCACGCTGGTGGGGCCGGGCGGCTTAGACGAGCGGCCGTGGCCACGCATGTCGGCCGTCACCACCTCGTAATTGGCCGCGAAGGCAGGCACTTGCAACTGCCAATCCTCACTACGCGAACCGAGACCGTGGAGAAACAGCACCGCCTCCCCTTGCCCCCTGGTCTCGTAGGACAGATCGATGCCATTAGTCCTCAGCGTGGGCATACTCCTCCTGTAACGCCGCATGAACGACAATGAGCGCGGGGAACTCCGCCCGTAGCCAGCCGGACAGCGCGGCCACCGCGGCATGCACGCCGCGCGTCGGCCGCGGAAAGCCGACTTCGGCCAGCCCAAGGACAATCTCACCGTTGGCGCGTGGCCGTATCTCCAGCCCCAGCCGTTGGCGGATGGGGTTCTCGTTGATGTAGGTCTCGATGAGCAGCTTGTCCTCGCCCAGAGCGCGGTAGGCCTCAATGAAACGCACGCGCCCGCCGTCGAACATCACCACCGTAGGGCGGAAGCGGCGGCCGATCTCCGCCAGGTCGGCCGGCCCGCGCAAGACAACATGCGGCATGGCATACTCCTCCGGGATAGAAAAGGGCGTGGTCGCCGGCGCGTCATTGCGCCGCCAGGCGAAGTAGCGCGGCGTGCGCCCCTCGGCCAGGGCGACGCGCTCATACTTGGTCGGCACGCGGCCGGGCTGCTCCAGGGCAAAGGGCGCCCCGCTGCGGCTCTCGAAGTGGGGCGAGCGCTCCAGAGCGGCAGCGACCTGCGCGGCGTAGCCATCGTGGTCGGTGGCGATGTCCAGCGGCGCGTCCGCGGCCACCCGCGTAGCCAGCAGGCAGAGGAAGCCGTCGTCGATGAGGCGGCGAGCGTCGTGGCCCTGCTTGGGCCAGGGGTCGGGGAAGTTGATGACCACCGCGGCCAGGCTGCCCGGCGCGCACAACGCCCACAGCACCGCGCTGGCGTCGCCCTGAATCAGGCGGACGTGGCTCAGGTCGCGCCGCTCCAGCTTGCGCCCCGCCCGCCGCAGCGCGGGCACGGAGATTTCCACGCCGAGAATGTTGGCCTCTGGCCGGCGCGCGGCCAACGCGACAAGGTACTGGCCACTGCCGAAGCCGATCTCCATGACCAGCGGCGCGTCGCGGCCGAACAGCGCCGGCCAATCGGCCGGCCACGGCAGTTGCTCGATTTTGGACCAGATCGCCGGCGACATCGCGGCGATTATACGTCTGCCCCCGGCGCCGGCAAACGGAGCCTTGCGCCATCGGCCCCCTTGGGCCACAATACCCTCCTTATGGCCCCACTCATGCGTGGTATCGAAGCAGAAAAGTACGACCGCGCCTACAGCGACCGCGACCTCGTTGCCCGCATCCTCGGCTACTTCAAGCCCTACCGCAAGAAGATCATCGTCATCGTCGTGGCCATCGCCATCATGGCTGCGTTCGGCGCGTTGGTGCCCATCGTCATCGCCAATAGCCTCAACACTGAGGCCAGCGAAGCACCCTTTCCGACTACGCTGGCCGCGCTGGTATTTGTCGCTGGCGTCGGCACGTGGGCGCTGGCCGGCATCCGCCGCTATCTGACCGCCCAGGTCGTCGCCGACGTTGTCAACGCCATGCGCAACGACGCCTTCGCCGCGTCCATGCGCCAGGACTTGTCGTTCTTCGACAAATACTCCACCGGCCGCATCGTCAGCCGTATCACTAGCGACACACAGGAGTTCGGCGAGGTGCTGGCCATCAGTACCGACGTGATTAACCAGTTGGCCACGGCAATCATCCTCATTTTCGTCCTCTTTAGCATCGATCTGAAGCTGTCGCTGGCGGTGCTGGTCATGACGCCGCTCGTCGTTGCCGTGGCTCTGTTGTTCCGGCGCATGGCCCGCGATGTGACCCGCCAGAGTTCGCGCGCATTGGCCGAGGTCAACAAGGCTATTCAAGAAGCAGTCAGCGGCATCCGCGTGGCCAAGAACTTCCGGCAGGAGCAGGCCATCTACGACGAGTTCATGCAGGTCAACAACCAGGCCTATAGCATTAACGTCCGCCGCGCTCTGGTACTGGCCAACATCTTCCCCACGCTCAACGCCCTGGCGGGCATAGGCACGGCTCTGCTGGTCTACTTCGGCGGACGTAGCGCCATTGCCGGGGCGATTAGCATCTCCTCCTGGTATATCTTCGTGGCCACGGTCGATAGTTTCTGGTTTCCGGTGACAAACCTGTCGGCCTTCTGGAGCCAGTTCCAGGCCGGGTTGGCGGCCACCGAGCGCGTCTTCGCCCTGATGGACACCGAAACCAGCGTCCGCCAGACGGCGAGTGAACCGGCCGGCCGCCTCAACGGCGACATCGACTTCGAGCACGTCTCCTTCCGCTACTCATCACAGGAGCAGGTTCTCGACGACTTCAGCCTGCGCATCCAGCCGGGCGAGAGCGTCGCCCTCGTCGGCCACACCGGCGCGGGCAAGTCGAGCATCATCAAGCTCATCGCTCGCTACTACGAGTTCCAGGAGGGTACGATCCGGGTCGACGGTCACGACATCCGCGACTTCGACCTGACGGCCTACCGGCGGCAGTTGGGCATCGTTGGCCAGGTGCCGTTCCTCTTCGCTGGCACGGTGGCCGACAACATCCGTTATGCCTGCCCCGACGCCACCGATGAGCGCATCGAAGCCACTGCCCGGCAGATCGGCCGCGGCGAGTGGCTGGAAACGCTGCCGGAGGGGATTGCCAGCGAGGTCGGCGAACGAGGGGCGCGCCTGTCGATGGGCCAGCGCCAGCTCGTCGCCCTGACGCGCGTGCTGTTGCAGAACCCCAGCATCTTCATCCTCGACGAGGCCACGGCCAGCATCGATCCCTTCACGGAGTCCCAGATTCAGGAAGCGCTCGACCTGATCATGGCCCGGCGCTCGGCCATCATCATCGCCCACCGGCTCTCGACCGTGCGCTCGGCCGACCGCATCATTGTTCTGCGCGCGGGGAAGATCATCGAAGAGGGCAGCCACCAGTCGCTCATGGCCCAGAGCGGCCACTATGCCGAGCTATACGACACCTACTTCCGCCACCAGTCGCCTAGCTACGCGGTCAGGAACGGGGGCTAACCCGGCCGACCACTGATCACCGGCGGCTGGACACGCGCTACTACTGCCCTTCAACAGTCAGGAAATCCCGCGCCACCCAGCCTTCGACGCCGGCGGCCGTCCGCACCTGCTGCCAGAGCAGGTCATCGGCTGTCTGCTGGCCGGGCAGCAGGGTGACCGCAGTGCCGTCAAGCAGCCATTCCAGCTGCTCGCCGGTCGTGCTGGGCGCGCCCCGCAGCCAGACGCCGACGCCGCTGCTGACCGTGGCCGTCTGCACGGCGGTCGTGGCCGTAGGCGCGGCCGTGGCTTCGGGCGTGGGCGAGGCGGGCAGCACGGTCGGACTGGCCTGGCCAGCGGGCACGGGGGCGGGCTCGAGCGGGGTGGTGGCGGCGGGCGATGCCTGGGGCGCGGTCGTGGCCACAGGTAGCGTCGGCGCAGGGGTCGGGTCGGCGGCGCGGCCACTCAGCAGCGGCCGGGCCAGGAAGATGCCCATAAAGACAAGGGCAGCGACGAACAGAAAGCCCGCTCGAATCCAGTTCAGCGCGGTCGTCCGTCTGGCTTCCACCTGCCCCACGCTATAGGCCTGGCGGTTGATCTTCGACCGAGCGCCCAACCCTCTGAATAGGAAGGTCAAGGCTCCCAGGGCCGCCAGGGCCGCCAGCGACAAGAGGACGATGTTGAGTACTGTTGTCACGGTCTATGACGCACCGGACCTACTCCGGTTCGCTCGTAATCGTATCAGCAACGTCCGATTGCGCAAGCGCCGCTTTGACCTCCTGCCACAGGCCATCCAGCGCCTCGAACGACAGAGACGACAGGGCCAGCCCGCGCCCGGCTGCCAGCCGCTCGACGCCGCGGAAGCGCCGCATGAAGCGCTCGTTGGCCTCACGCAGGGCCGTCTCGGCGTCCGCGCCCAGCCAGCGGGCCAGGTTGACGACCACAAACAGCACATCGCCCAGTTCGGCCCGCTTCTCGCCGGCCGTTGTCGCGGCGCGCACTTCGGCCACTTCCTCGGCCAGCTTGTCGAAGACGCCCTCGATGTTGGGCCAGTCGAAGCCAGTGTTGGCCGCCTTGCCCTGAATCTTCTGCGAGCGGGCCAGAGCCGGTAGAGCCGGCGGAATGCCGTCCAGCACCGAGGCGGGCGTCGCGCCGGCATCGCTCTTCTCGCGCTGCTTCAGGATTTCCCAGTTGCGCAGCACGTCGGCCGAGCTGCTGACCTGCCAGTCGCCCCAGACGTGCGGGTGGCGGCGCTTCAGCTTGGCCTCGATGCCGGCGATGACCTCGGTCAGGGTGAAGCTGTCGGCCTCGGCGGCGATCTGCGTCTGCATGACGATGTGGTAGAGCAGGTCGCCCAGCTCCTCGCGCAGATTGGACTCATCCTCGGCGTCAATGGCCGCCAGGGCCTCATAAGCCTCCTCCAGAAAGCCCTCGCGCAGGCTTTGCGAGGTCTGCTCCTGGTCCCACGGACAGCCGTCGGGGCTGCGCAACACCGCCACTGTCTCGGCCAGGGCGGTCAGCCCTGCCTTAACCGGCAGCGCGGGGACGTAGAGGCTAGTCAGGTGGTCAATGTGCTGGCTGCGGTCAAACTCGTGCAGCGCCAGGTGTTCGACGCGCTGCTCCGCCTCGCCAGCAGCGTGGATGAGGGCCACGGGCTGCTCCGGCGGGTAGATGCTCATCAGCGCCGCCTTTAGCTGCCCAGCCAGCAAGCGGCTATAGACCTGTCCCAGCAACAAGGGCACGTCCGGGTTGATGGGCGGGTAGAGATAGCTGGCCAACTCGATAGCATCAAAGAGCTGCAAGCCGTCGAGGGCGTCGATGCCCAACGCGGCCAGCACCGGCTCGACGAAGCTCAGCCCGGCGACGATCTCCACGGGGATGCCCGCCTCGGCGGCGCCACGCGTGATGGCTGCCACTGTCGCCTCGCCCACAAAGGGGTGGCCGGGCACGGCGTAGACGATCTCGCCCGCGCGCCCCAGGCG
>DAOSMQ010000200.1:0-5330 GCA_035372725.1 Promineifilum sp. (SeqCode) | reverse complement strand
CGGCTCTTTCTCTTTCCCCTGCTCCTCTGCTCCCCTGCTCCCCTGCTCTTATTTCATCACTCCGCACCAGGATGATGCCCTCATGCTCCTCGCTGATGCCCAGTTCCTTCTCGGAGCAGAGCATGGAGTCATTGTAGATGCCGCGCAACGGCCGGCCCTTCAGCCTGGCCTTGACGCGGCCCTCTTTGTGGCCGTCGTAGAGCGTGGCCCCCTCCAGCGCGTAGGGGGCAAAGAGGCGCAGCTCGCTCAGGTCGCCGCGGCCGATGTAGGCGAACAGGTTCGGCGCGCCAGTGACGGCCACCTTCGGCGCGGCCGCGCCGTAATCGACCGTGGCCAGCACCAGCCGGTCGGCGTCGGGGTGTTGCTCGACGCGCAACACCTGGGCCAGGACGACGCGCTCACGGTCCCACTCCAGTTCCGCGCCGGGCAGACCGAGGTACTCGATGCTCTCGACCTCCAGGCCGGCGTTGGTCAATATTTCCGCGACTTCGGCCACGGACAGGTCGATGTCAACGTATTCTCTCAGCCACGATAGCGGTACGCGCATGTTGTCTCCAGAAAAATGGCCAGCGTGCAGGGGAGCCGGGGGCAGGGGAGCGGGGGTGATCTCTTTCTCCCCCGCTCCCCTGCCCCTCAGCCCCCTGGCTTTCCTTTAGAATTGTTCAAGGAAGCGCAAATCGTTGGCCCAGAACTGGCGGATGTCGTCGATGCCATACTTCAGCATGGCGATTCGCTCCGGCCCCATGCCGGCGGCGAAACCGAAATACCGTTCCGGGTCATAGCCGCCGTTGCGCAGCACGACGGGATGAACCATGCCGCAGCCCAGAATCTCCAGCCAGCCGGTGTACTTGCAGATGGAGCAGCCCGCGCCGTTGCACAGGATGCAACTGATGTCCATCTCCGCGCTCGGCTCCGTGAAGGGGAAATAGCTGGCGCGGAAGCGCGTCTGTCGGTCGGCTCCGAACAGGCGGCGGGCGAAGTCGGTCAGCGTGCCCTTCAGGTCGGCGAAGGAGATGTCGTCGCCGACGGCCAACAGTTCGACCTGGGTGAACTGCATCTCGCTGCGGGCAGTGACTTGCTCGTTGCGGTAGCACATACCCGGCAGGACGACGCGGATGGGGTCGGGGTAGTACTCGCGCATGGCGCGGATCTGGCCGGCGCTGGTGTGGGTGCGCAGGATGACGCCCGGTGTGGTCGTATAGAAGCTGTCCTGCATCTCTCGCGCCGGGTGGTGGGGCGGGAAGTTGAGCAGCTCGAAGTTCATCTCGTCCGTCTCGACGTCGGGGCTGCGATAGACCTGGAAGCCCATGTCGCCGAAGATGCGGTAGATGTCGCGCAGGGTGCGCGTGGTGATGTGCAGGCGGCCGTGGGCCGGGCGGCGGCCGGGCAGGGTCACGTCCAGCGCCCCGGCGGCCATCTGCGCGTCCAGCGCCGCGGCTTCGGCCTCGGCCAGGCGCTGGTCGTAGCCGGCCTCCAGCTGGGCCTTGATCTCGTTGAGACGCCGGCCGAAGGCAGGCCGTTCCTCGGCGCTGAGCGCGGCCATGTTGCGCGTCAGCCGGTAGATGCTGCCCTTCTTGCCCAGCGTGTCGCGGTGCCAGGCGGCCAGCGCCTCGCGCCCCTCGGCCGCCACCAGCGCCGCGGCGGACTGCCGGTAGTGTTGTTCTAGATCTTCGAGCATGGAACTCTCCGGAAAGTTTATCCGCAGATTGGGTAGACCCATGAGGCTCACGCAAAGGCGCTAAGGGGCAAAGGCGCTAAGGAAGAAAAGAAGCCCCGTGTTTCTTCCTTGGCGTCTTTGCTTTCTTTGCGCCTCTGCGTGAGCTTGTCTGTCAACCTGTTAACCGTTCTTCCTTTGCCAACAAAAAAGACGCGGCCTGCGCCGCGTCTTTCGGTCTTCTCTGTCGCGTGCCTTGCTCAGGCGGAACAGAGCGTCTCGGCCGTCGCGGCGCGGGACATGTTCGCAAAAGCAAAGCTAAAAAACGAGCGTGAACAGTCACTACTCATGGCGGAGATAGTAACATTGTGGGCAGGGCTTGTCAAGAAAAGCTCTGCGGCGGCGCTACTGGCCAAGCGGTAGACACGTACTCAATAGTCGATGCGCGCTCCGCTACGATTTGCTTACACTGGCGTGTATGCCCTCTATAGACACGTCGCGCCGGTGGTTTTAAGATGTAACTAGCTGGCGCGTCTGGCGCGGGAATTGGTAGAGGATGTGATGAACGTTCAGCGCAGTGACGATTACCGGGAAGGGCTTTTCTTGCTGATCGCCGGCGCGGCATTCGCGGCGATGGGCCTGGGGCAATTCGATGACTGGCATGGCATCCAGCCGTGGTATTTCTATACGTTGGGGGTCGGGCTGTTCATTGTCACGATCATCATCGCGCCGCGAACAAAATGGACGCACAGCCAGCAGCGACGCATGTGGCTGCCTCTTATCATCGCCGTGGTTGTCAGTGCAATCCTGGCCATCGTCTTGGACGAGGTGAGATTTGTCTCGATCTTCCCGCTCGTCCTGGGGCTGCTCGCCATGGGCACTGGCCTGTGGCTCATGTTGCGGCCAAAGCGGACGGCGGGCGGCTCAGATCGCTAGTGGCGGTCCAATGAGTTCCATGCCGTAGGCCCGCCACAGGGCCGGGTCTTGCATGGGCATGGCGTCAGCCCTGGTCACTTCGCGGAAGAAGGCTTCCATCTGGCCGGCGGGCAGGAAGGTGATCAGCATCCGGCCGCGGCCCTCACCGGTGAAGGCCCAGACGTGGGGCACGCGCCGCGGAGCCAGCAGCGCGTCGCCCGGCCGCAACGCGAAGCGCTCGCCGCCCACTTCGACGACGAACTCGCCCTCGGCGGCATAGAACCACTCGTCTTGGTCGTGGTGCAGATGGCGGGCCGGCCCGCCGCGGGCGTGGAAGGTGTTCTCCAGAATGAGGATGCCGCCACTGTCCGACGGCGTGACCTTGAACTGGATCGAACTGATGCCCAGGCCGCGGTGCTCGCCAAAGCGGTCGTGGCCGGCGGGCAGGTAGAACGCCGACGAATGGTTCATCGCGTTTATCTCTCCTGATTGAAGCCGCGCGCCTGCCAGGCGGCATAGAGCAGGATCGACCCGGCCACGGCGGCGTTGAGGGACTCTATCCGGCCGCGCATGGGCAGCCGCACCAGGAAGTCGCAGCGGTCGCGCACCAGCCGGCGCAGCCCTTCGCCCTCGTGGCCGACGACAATGCCCAGCGCCCGGTCGAGATCGACGCGGCCCAACTCCTCGGCCGTGTCGTCCAGGTCCATGCCCGCCAGCCACACGCCAGCATCCTTCAGCCGCCGCATCGTCTCGGCCAGGTTGGTCACCTTGGCGATGAGCAGGTGCTCGGTGGCCCCGGCGGCGAACTGGACGACCGAGGGCGTGATCTCCGGGGCGCGGCGGTCTTGCAGGATGACGCCGTGGACGCCGCACGCCTCGGCCGTGCGCAGCAGCGCGCCGATGTTCTGCGGCCCGTGCAGCAGGTCGAGCAGCAGCAGCAACGGCCGCTCGCCGCGCCGCTCGGCCAGCCCCAGCATCTCGTCCGGCTCGGCGTAGGGGTAGGGGCCGGTCTCCAGCAAAACGCCCTGGTGCTTGGCGTCGGCGGCGTGGCGCTGGGCCAGCTGGTCGAGGGCGCGCTTGTCGAGCGTTGTCACCGGCACGCCGGCGGCCTGGGCCGCGGCCAGGATGGGCTGAAGCTCGCGGCCGGCCCGGCCGCGCTCGCCGGCCACGTAGAGGCGCTGCATGGCTCGCCGTTGGGCGCGCAGCGCCTCCAGCACCGGGTGGCGGCGGACGAGGGCCTCAGCCGAGCTTCCAGGTGGTGCCATCGGGGCGATCCTCCAGGACGACGCCCAGTTCCTTTAGCCGGTTGCGAATGGTGTCGCCCGTGGCCCAGTCCTTTTTGGCCCGCGCCTCGGCGCGCAGGTCGATCAGCAGCCGCACCAGGCCATCCTCGCGGGCGGCGTCGGTGGCGCTCTCGACGCGCTCCGGCACAATGCCCAGCACCTCGCCGCCCAGGTCGCGGTAGAAGGCGTCGATGGTCTCCAGCGTGGCCAGCGTCTGCGGGCCGCCCTCGTTGAGCAGCGCGTTCACCTGCCGGGTCACGTCTTGCAGCACGGCCAGAGCCGCCGGCGTGTTGAAGTCGTCGTCCATGCGCTCGATGAACTGGGCGCGAGCGGCCGTCAGCATGTCGGTCACCTCAGGGCTGGCCTCGAACGGCGCGGCGCGGCGCATCTGGTCGCGTGTCAGGTTGACCGCGCCCCAGATGCGCTGCCAGCCTTTATAGGCCGCCTCGATGGCCTCGTCGGAGAAGTCGACCGGGCTGCTGTAGTGGCTGGACAGGATGAAGGCGCGGATGGCCTCTGGCCGCCAGCGCGCCAGGGCGTCCTGGATCGTCAGCGTGTTGCCCAGGCTCTTGCTCATCTTGACACCCTCCAGCGTCAGCGAGCCGGTTAGCATCCAGTAGCGGGCGAAGGGCGCGTCGTGGGCGGCCTCGCTCTGGGCGATCTCGCACTCGTTATGGGGGAAGATGTTGTCGATGCCGCCGCCGTGGATGTCGAACGTCTCGCCCAGGTACTTGGCGGCCATGGCCGAGCATTCGATGTGCCAGCCGGGGAAGCCCTCGCCCCAGGGGCTAGTCCAGCGCAGGATGTGCTCCGGCTCGGCCCGCTTCCACAGGGCGAAGTCGGCCGGGTGGCGCTTCTCCTGGCGGACGACGACGCGCGTGCCCTCCTCCAGGTCTTCGATGACGCGCCCGCTTAGCTTGCCGTACTCCGGGAACGAGGCCACGCTGAAGTAGACCGAGCCATCGACGACGTAGGCGTGCCCATCGGCCAGCAGCTTCTCGATCATGGCGATCTGTTCGGGAATGTGGCCGCTGGCGCGCGGGCTGATGTCTGGCCGGCGCACCCCCAGCGCGTCCATGTCCTTGAAGTAGGCGCGGGCTTACGTCTCGACGACCTGCATGGGCAGGGCCGAGGCCTGGCGAGCCTTCTTCAGGATGCGGTCCTCGCCCGTGTCGAGCATGTGGCCGACGTCGGTGATGTTCTGCACGTAGAGGACATCGTTGCCAGAGAAGCGCAGATAGCGCACGACGACATCGAAGCTGACGTAGGTCTTGGCGTGGCCGATGTGGGAGTAGTCGTAGACCGTCGGGCCGCAGACGTAGATGTTGACCTTGCCCGGCGTCACGGGCACAAACGCCTCTTTTTGTCGGGTGAGAACGTTGTAGATTTTGAGCGACATAGTTCTGTGACTCCTGATGTGGATAGGGGCCAGGTTCCAGGGATTAGGGCAAAGCGCTCTTCCCTGGGCCCTGGAACCT
>DAOSMQ010000199.1:0-5336 GCA_035372725.1 Promineifilum sp. (SeqCode) | reverse complement strand
GCGCGCTATTCGACGTGTAGCACAGCCTGTCAGGCTGTGGCTGTGGCTGTGGCCGTGGCCGCGGTTGGCGAAGACAGCCTAACAGGCTGTGCTACTTTGCGCTTCGCGCGCTATTCGACGTGTAGCACAGCCTGTCAGGCTGTGGCTGTGGCTGTGGCCGCGGTTGGCGAGGACAGCCTAACAGGCTGTGCTACTTTGCGCTTCGTGCGCTATTCGACGCCCAGCCAGCACCTCGTTGAGTACCATCAGTCGTTTCTGTTCCTTCTCGTTCAATGTACCTTGTCCATGTGGGTGACATTTTCACTTTTTCCTTAAGGGGTGTCAGATTCGCTGAAGCATAACATTACTTCAGGCTGGTCATTGACAAGTCCATTGGCCCTATGCTATGCTGATCAACGGTCCGTCCGGCAGCCCACTGGCGCCATCCTCTCCTCCACCGCGCCCCCCTACGTCACGCGTGTTGCCGCTCTTATGAGTTGGCCCGGGCCTCTGCGAAGGTGCCATTCGCAGCGGCATTACCTACTTGCAGACAATGGAGGTTCCAATATGCACGGCAATGGCTGGTCTATCCGCAGGCTGCTGGCTGTCTGTCTGGCGCTGCTGAGCCTGATGCTCAGCATGGCCTTTGTTTCCGGAGCAGAGCAGGAACGGCCGCAAGCGCCGGCCGGCGCGGACGCCACCCTCGACGACGGTGGCACGGCTGAGTTCGGCATCGAATGGATCACCGACTGGCCCGGTACGGCCGACGACCGTCCCAACTGGTACCACTCGGCCAATGGCTTGCGCGCCGAGTTGGTAGATGGGGGCTGGTTGCAGCGCTTCTTCTGGGGCAATAGCCTGGCCTGGGAAGAGGACTTCAAGGGCGCGGCCAGTGGCGGCACAGAGCACATCTGGATCGACACCGTCGATCTGGGCCTGATGGCCACCCACGGCTCTGGCACGTGGGATAGCTTCTGGAGCAAGAACCTCAGTTCGGTCTATTACAGCACCAACCACGATGACTTGCACCTCTCGCCCGGCGAAGCCTACCATGCCTTCGGCGACGATGACCTGGAATGGCTGGCCTGGGACTCGTGCAGCGTCCTCGACGACAACAGCGCCGCTTACTGGTACACCACCTTCGACGGCCTCCACTTGATGCTCGGCTTTGCCAACACCATGTATGTCGTTTACCCCGGCGACGGCGGCGCGTGGGGCGACCAGATGCGCGCCAAGGGTTGGTGGATCTTCGGCCACGGAGCCAAGACCGTCACCCAGGCGTGGTTCACGGCCACCGACGACCAGCAGCCCAGCGGCGTGCGCGCCCGGGTGCTGGCCGAGGAACTTGACAATTACAACGACTACATCTGGGGCCAGGGCTATGTCAGCCCCGATCCCTCTTACAATGGCCTCTACTGGTACTGGGATCACGTCGCCGGCACGCCTCCCCCGGCGCAGATCACCACGGAGTTCCAGGAGCTGCCCGTCTTCCTGATCCGGCCGCGCGAGGTCAACGAGGACTACATCCGCAACATCGGCCAGTCGTTCGGCCTCGACTCGGAGATTCTGGCCGCGCCCGACGGATCGGCCTTCTACATGGTCGGCGGCGAAGGCGACGCCAAGCAGGTGCGCATCGACGCCCGCACGGGCGCGTTCTACTACCAGGACCTCAGCGAACTGTGGACTGAGCCGGAACGGCCGCGCGCCTTGCCCGACTCGGCCGAGCGGGCCGCCGGCCTGGCTCACTCCTTCCTGGCCGCCCACGACAACCTGCCCGGCGTCTTCGAGTTCAACGGCCAGATTCCGCCGACAGTCTACCTGGAGTCGGCCAGCGAGGGGGCCTCGCCGGAAACGGCTGACCTGCGCCGGCCGTTGGCGTCGAACCCGATGCAGTACTCGGTCAGCTACATGCGCACCGTTGATGTCGGTGGGACGCCGCTGTCCATTGTTGGGCCAGGCTCGCGCCAGAATGTCTACGTCGGCGACGGCGGGGAAGTGATCGGCCTGAAGTCGGGCTATGTGCCCGTGGAGGTCTCGCCGGCGCGCGCAAGCGTGCCCATCCTGACCGCCGCCGAAGCGTGGGACGCCTTCCTGGCTG
Source organism: Promineifilum sp. (SeqCode) (assembly GCA_035372725.1). Lineage (GTDB taxonomy): Bacteria > Chloroflexota > Anaerolineae > Promineifilales > Promineifilaceae > Promineifilum. The sequence goes on along the minus strand of DAOSMQ010000199.1, from coordinate 3,259 downwards.
ATCCATCGGTCGCCGTGGCCCAACCGCCGACGGCCGATACCTACAAGCTGACCGACACGCCGCCGACGTTGGCCTACTACCAGCAGCCGACGACGGAGGCCCAGCAGGAGTTGATCCCGGTGTGGGTCTTTGAGGCCGACCTGTACGTGACCACGCCGGACGGCCGCTCGGCCACAGCCGAGCATCTGCTGGCCGACAACGCGCTCATCTACGTCCGCGCCGAACGCGGCGAGGACGCAGGCCCGACGGCCAAGATCGATACGCCCGTCGCCGGCGTCACCCTGCGGCCCTGGGAAACGATCGACCTGTCCGGCTCGGCCAGCGGTGGTACGCCGCCCTACACCTTTGAGTGGTCGTCGGAAGTCAATGGGACACTGGGGCAGGGCGAGACGTTGAACGATGTGGCCCTGTCGGCCGACGCGCGCGCCGCCAGCTATGGCCCCAACCGCGTCATCCTGACCGTGACCGACGCCAACGGCCTGTCGGCCATTGATGAGGTCCAGATCGGCGTGCTGGTCGGTAACTACCTGCCGACCGTCCGTCGGGACTAATCGCCATGCGACCGGCCCCGGCTGGCTTTAGGGTCAGCCGGGGCCGGCCGCGGGCCTGGCGGCGGCGACGCGTCGCGTGAGCGTCGCCCAGTCGTGGGCCGGCTGGCCCTTGTGTCCGGTCGCCGGGCAGTCTATACTGCGCGTATGAACAAGTTCGTCGCGGCCCTGTTGCGGCTGCTGGGCGGACTCATCGGTGTGGGGGTTGTTGTCCTGCCTTTAGCAGCCGCCCCACGCGCCACCCAGGAGCCTATTCCCTATCCCGTCTGGACTATCGAGGACGTAGCCCTTAGCGGCTACGACAATGCGCTGGCGGTCGATTCGGCCGGCCGGCCGCACCTACTCTATGTGGCCCCTGCCAATGGGGCGTTGCGCTATGCCGTGCGGCAGAGCGACGGCTGGCACTATGAGGATGTCGCTGACGAGAGCGCCGACCTGCCTCTGCTGGCGTATGATCTGGCCATTCGGCCCGACGGCGCGGTCTGCCTCGTCTATGCCACCGAGCTATCAATTCCCAGCCAGCCTTTCGATACGAAACTGGTCTACGGCTGCCGTGGGGCGCATGGCTGGGAGCTATCGACGATCGACGACGGTGGACGCGCGCCCCGCCTGCGCTTTGACGACGCCGGCCAGCCCCACATCGCCCTGATCCAAGACAACATCTACGTCGTCTACCTGACATGGGCCGACGGTCGTTGGCAGAAAGATACCGTCTACACCGACAGCGCCTATCTCAACGTCGTTTTCCTGTTGCTCGACAGCGCCGGCCACCCGTCCGTCGTCTTCCGTGGCGCGGACGGGCAGTTCCACGCTCAGCGCAGTGAATCGGGTAGTTGGGCATCCACGCCGCTGACGCGGCTGTCGATCTATACCGCGGCGCTGGACGCGAACGACGCCCTGTGGCTGGCGGTCAACGATGGCGAGTCGCTGCCCGGCCACGACCCGTTCTTTCTGGCGCGGCTGAAGCTGGTGCGACCGGCCGACAGCGGCCCGGACGACTGGGAGTTGCTCGACGAGGGCTATGACTGGCAGATCGCCGCCGATATGGCTTTCAGCGACGGCATCCCCTACCTGGCCTACATCGATCCCGACGGCGCGGCGCAGGTGGTTTGGTGGGATGAGAGCGGCAAACATGGCGACATGGCCGGCGCGCAGGGCTTTAGCGAGCTGAGCCTGGCCATGCACGACGGCCAGCCGCGGCTCGCCTTCGCCGACGACAATCAGCTCAAGCTGGCCTCGCGGGACATCATCTTGCTGGATAAGGTGCTGTTTGCCCCGGTGATCGTTGGCGCTCCGTAGATTCTGGACCTCAGAGGTCGCCCCGGCCGCCGCGGCCCGACCTTTGAGGTCTGTCTGCTTCTCTAAGCTCTCTTCTTCCACGCTCATCTGCCGTGTCGACTTCTTGCCGGCGGTGTTGTTGATCTATATAACGGCGCACTTCTACACCGTTCGGAAGGAAGGCAAGATGGCACTGACACGCGAACGCATGGGCGAGTGGATCAACGAGCATTACACGCTGGGCGAGGAGATTGCCCACAGCGTAACCCACGGCGTCGGCGCGGTGCTGAGCGGGGCGGGGCTGGTGGTGCTGCTGGTGCTGGCCATCGGCCGCGGCTCGCCGTGGCACATCCTCAGCTTTGCCGTCTACGGCGTCAGTCTGCTGGCGCTGTTCCTGGCCTCGACGCTCTACCACGGCGTGCAGAAGCCGCGGCTGCGGCCGATCCTGCGCAAGGTTGACCACGCCTGCATCTACCTGCTCATCGCCGGGACCTACACCCCCTTCGTCCTTGTGGCCATGCGCGGCGCGCTGGGGCTGACATTACTGGCCGTCGTCTGGGCGCTGGCCGTCTTCGGCATCGTCTACAAGATGTTTTTCATCGACCGCTTTGTCGTCATCACGACCCTGGCCTATGTGGCCATGGGCTGGATGAGCGTGATCGCCTGGAAGCAGATGGTGGCCAACATCCCCCCCGTCGGTCTCATCTTCCTCATGGCCGGCGGCGGCCTCTACACCATCGGCGTGATCTTCTACGCCATGACCAAGATTCGCTACACCCACGCCGTCTGGCACGTCTTCATTCTGGGGGCCAGCATTTGCCACTTCGTGGCGGTGTTGACGTTGCTGCGCTTGGCCTAGTGGGCGTGGCGCGACTCTTCTGAGTCGCCCGCGGCGATGGCGCGCTGCATCCGGGCCATGTTGCGGGCCTTGCCGTCGTCGCGCAGGCGGCGGGCCGCGGTCGAGAAGTAGACATGCCTTTGCAAAAAGCGCATTTGCTCGCCGAGCCACTCCTCTTCAGAGACAGTGCCGTTCCTGCCGTAGCGTGCGGTCTCGGCTAGGAGCTTGCGGTTCAGGTCCCAGAAGTCGTCGCGCCCCAGGACATCGAGATCGGCGTCGCAGAGCAGTTGGGCCAGCGGTGTCGTCGGCGTCTGGGGCATTCGGGTGGCAGCAATAAGCGCGCTGATGGTGTCGATCTGGCTGTCACTGTAGCCGAAGCCGGGCAGGACGGCGCGCGCCAGGGCGATGCCGTGGGCTTCATGCTCGGCGTAGCTGTAGAGGAAGCCGATGTCGTGGTAGGCAGCTGCCGTTGCCAGGCAGAGTACGTCCGCTTCAGGGATGCCGCTGACGTCGGCCAGCCGCAGACAGGCGGGCAGCACGTCGTCGCGGGTGTGGTGGAGCGAGTGATAGGTGAGGTGGGCGGGCAGCTCACTTG
>DAOSMQ010000198.1:0-5373 GCA_035372725.1 Promineifilum sp. (SeqCode) | reverse complement strand
CGATGGCGGCCAACATCGTCGCCTACCGCGAGGCCAACGGCCCCGTCGCTACCATCGAGGCTATCATGGACGTGCCCGGCATCGGCGAGGGGCGCTTTGCGGAGATGAAGGACCTGATTACAGTTGGGCCGTAGCCGCGTCTATTCCCGTTCGCGTTTGCCCAAATAGATAAGCGATTCCAGGTCGGGCGCGTCGGCCGGGCTATAGCGGTCGATCACGTCGCGCACGGCCTCTAGCGCCGTCTCGTCTGCCCAGCCGAGCATTGTGGCCACATCGGCAATGTCGCGCGCGCGCCCCGCCGTCAATTTCATCAGTATCAGGTAAGGGAGAGCCAACACGGGCAAGCCGGCCGGGTCGCTGCCTGGCCCGGCCAGAGCTTCCTCCAGCCAGGGTTGATCGCCAAAGAGCACATCGACCTCCGGCTCGCCTGTCCGCGCAAAGGCCGCGCCGGGGATGCCCAATTCGGCCGTGTGAACATAGCCGGCCGCCTCCAGCCGCGCGGCCACGCGGTCAGCCTCGGCGGCGCGCACAAGGATGTCGAGGTCTTGCGTCGCCCGCTCGGGCATATAGGCGCGCGCCGCCACCGCGCCGACGGCCAGCCAGTCGATCCCTTGCAGGATATCGCGCAAATCGGGGAAGTGCTGCATTGCCGTCCTCCTGTGCATGAACGATGGGCTGCTGCCCGCGCCGGGTTGGGCGCGCGCCAGGGCCATATTGATAATCAGCCGTCGCGCCGTGGTCACAGCGGCGTTGGACGTGCCCATGAGGACTTCGGGATCGTGGTCTTCGGTCACAATCGCGCCTCGTTTACGGCTGAAGCCATGTATAATTCGACCTCATGACAGCCATTATAGCAGATGGACAAAAGGGCGAGGGCGCATGAGCGGACAGGTATGGCTCATATCGCTGTTGGCCGCGGCCGTGCCAGTGCTGTTCTACGTCTGGCTCATCTACTGGGTTGACCGCTACGAGAAGGAGCCGTGGTGGCTGTTGGCGGCGGCGTTCCTGTGGGGAGCCATCCCCGCGGCGCTGCTGGCGCTGATCTTTAACACGGCTCTCAGTCTGCCGCTCTATGCGCTGCTCAACCCCGGCCCGGCCGAACTGCTCTCCGGCGGCTTCTTTGCGCCGATCATCGAGGAGATCGCCAAGGGTCTCATCCTCATCCTCATCTTCGTCCTGTGGCGGCAAGAGTTGGATAGCCCACTGGACGGTCTTGTCTACGGCGCGCTGGTGGGCATGGGCTTCGCCATGGTGGAAAACGTTCTCTACTATCAATCGGCCTTCGCCGCCGGCGGTCAGACGGTCTGGAACAGCACAGTCCTCATTCGCGGTGTCATCTTCGGCCTCAGCCACGCCTTTTACACGTCGCTGACCGGCCTGGGCATCGCTCTGGCCCGGCTCAGTCCCAGCCGCTCCGTGCGCATTCTAGCCCCGCTGCTGGGTCTGGGCGCGGCCATCTTTTTCCACGCCCTGCACAACGTGACCATGTTCGGCGGCACGGCATTAAGCTTCCTGGCCGGGCTGACGTTCGACTGGGGCGGGGTGCTGCTGACAGTGGTCATCATCGTTTTGGTGTTGGCCCGCGAGCGGCAGTGGATGCAGCACTACCTGGCCGACGAAGTGACGCAGGGGACGTTGACGGCCGACGAGTACACCCTGGTGCGCTCGGCCGCGGCCCGCAACCGGCGGCGGCTGGGGCTACTGCTGAGCGACGGCCCCAATGCCTGGCGGCGCAGCGGCCGGCGCTACCGTGAGTGCGCCGAACTGGCCTATCTCAAACGCCACCACGCCATCTTCGGCGACGAGCGTAGCCACGCGGCGGCCGAGCGCCTGCGCGAGACGTTGCGCGCGGGCATCTAGCGCCCGCTGGGGCTACTCGGCGCTGCCGTCCCTGAGCATATCGATCTGCTGGCCGTGGACGCGGTCGTGCTGCACGGCCAGGTGAACCAACTCGTGCAGCGAGGTCGGACCGAAAAAGGTATGCTGCCCCTGGGTCTCCCAGACTTCGGGCGGCAGGGGAGCCAGTCGGGTAATGGTCTCGGCGCGGGCGGCGACAAACGCGGCCGCGGCGGCACGGCCGTCCTGGGCGCGGTAGTGGCGCGTAATTGCCCACTCGTCCGCGTCGACGCCCGGCAGGAAGGCGCTGCTGTCCTCCAACAGGGCCTGGAAGCGCGCCTGATGCACCTCGCGCTCCACGTCGCGCAGGTGGCAGGCGATCTCCGTCAGCGACCACTCCGCGTCGGCCGGGCGGCGCGACCAATCGGCCGCCCCGTCGGCCAGCAGCCCGATGATGCGCTCGCGAAAGGCGGCCAGTTCGGCCAGCAGTTCGCCGGTGGGCGGCGGGTTGAGGAGGGTGCGCGCGGGTAGCATAGACAGTTCAGGCCGGGCGGCCGAGGCGCTCCAGCCAGTCGCCGGCCACCAACTCGGCCAACACATCGAGCGACCCCTGGCCGTTGAGCAGCGTCGCGTCGGGCGGTTCGGCGTCGATGGGTGCGATCCAGTAGGTGTACAGGCCCAGCGCCGCCGCCGGGGCAATGTCGTTCTTCCAGTCGTCGCCGACCATGAGGGCACGGTCGGGCGGGCAGTCGATGGCGGCCAGGATTTCGCGGTAGTAGGCTGGCTGCGGCTTGGCGGCGTGCATATTCTCGTAGGTGGTCACGAGCGCGTAGGGGTACGTGTCGATGGGCACGCCGGCCCAGGCCAGCCGCTGCTCGATGGCCGTGGCCGGGAAGAGCGGGTTCGTGGCGATGACGACGGCCAGCCCCCGCGCAAAGGCGGCCCGCACCAGATGGACGGCCGCCGGGCGGACAAGCGTGGACGGTTGCAGCCGGGCGAATTCGCTCTCGTAGAAGCGGTTGAAGAACGGCTCCAGTTCGCTGCGCCGGCCGCCCGTCAGGCCCTCGAAGTTGGCCCAGAAGACTTCAGCGTTGGTCATGGTCGGGTCGGTGTTGCGGATGGTGGCCTGCGTCGCCTGGATGAGGTGGGGCAGGAAGGTGTCGTTATCCATCACCGGGCGCGCATACGCGCCCAGCAGGGCAAAGTAGCGCTTCATGAACTCGGCTGTGTTGTTGCCGAGCAGGGTATCGTCGAGATCGAGAAGGACGGCCTGGATAGGTGCGTTCATGGCGGCATCTAGTGGAGATCGTTGAACAACTCGCGCAGGCCCGGCCGCTCGGCGGCGCATTGGGGGCAGCCGACCTCCGGCTGCTCCACGTCGATCAGATGGCGGCTGCAAAAGGCCTTAACGGTGACATGGCGGCCGATGCCCAGCACGCCGGGCTTGACGGTCGCTTCCAGCACGAGGTTGGGATTGCTGTTAGCCATTAAGATGTCGGGCACGGGGCAGTTGGCGCAGTCAGACGGCTTCCATTGCGGCGAGCGAGGGTTGGCCTTGATCAGCCGGCACTCCTGATCGGATCGGCCGCGGAAGAAGTCCTGATAGTAGAAGCGGCACTCTTTGCCGGCGGGGGTCCTCATGCGGCGAATAACTCCCTACGTCCCACATTGCCTACCGGTTATAGCCGGTCGGCAACAAAAGAAAAGCCCCATATCGCTCGATATAGGGCTTGCGGACACTCAGTACGCCCTGAGGGATTCGAACCCCCGGCCTCATGGTTCGTAGCCATGCGCTCTAATCCACTGAGCTAAGGGCGCGTCTGTCAACGTTCGTAAGCATAGCCGAAACGCGCTCGCTTGGCAAGCGCCCGCGCGACTTGCTCATTGACCTCATGCCCGAGGCAGAAGCGGGGAGGATGGGATTCGAACCCATGACCGAGTTTTAAGCCCGGTAACCGCTTAGCAGGCGGCCCCAATCGACCACTCTGGCACCTCCCCATGCGAAGGCGTGTTTGCGCGCTCGGTTGTCAACCTCAGGCGGAGGGAGAGGGATTCGAACCCCCGGTGAACTTGCGCCCACTGCGGTTTTCAAGACCGCTGCAATCGTCCGCTCTGCCATCCCTCCGCGGTTTTCCGGCGAGGGAACGTCGCTAAAGTATAGCATGCCCCGCCCGCGTGGGCAACCACCGACGGCGAAGAGCTCACGCCAAGCCGCAAAGCGGCAAAGACGCCAAGAAGACCCTCACGCAAAGATAGCCAGGTAGCACAAAGAACGCCAAGAGAGTTTCTTATTGGCGTTCTTTGCGTCCTTGGCGATCTTTGCGCGAGGTCTTCTTCCGACTTGGCCCTGATCCTGAGGGCCAGAAGTGGCCCTACATATAATAGACCAGCGTCGATTTGATCGCCTGGCGCAGGTTGTCGTTGTTGCTGCGGTTGGGCTTGCGGTCGCCGTACTTCAGCATCAGCGAGCGCGGCTGGTCGCGCACCTGGTCGGGGGGCACAACCGGATCGAGGATGAGATAGTCTTCACCGGCCGGCGTGCGCTTGACAAGGATAACCCAGTGCTGCTCGATGTTGGAGTTGTAGAGGCCGTCGTTGGGCCGCGTGTCCACCTGGGCCAGGACGATAGCCCCGGCGGCCAGATTGCGGTCGATGCGTGCCAGCGGGTCTTCGCCCGTCCACGTCGTCGCGTCGAGGGCCGGGCTTTCGTAGGAGCGCAGATTGGCCCCCTGCCGCAGCCCGGCCAGGACGTAGGTCGGGCCGATGAACTGCACGTTGGAACCGCGGAAGCCGTTGTCGCCCTGCGCCTTTAGCTTGTCGTTCAACTCCAGCGGGGTCAGACGCAAGCCGTAGGCGCTCATGGCCATGGCCATGCAGGTCATCAGGCAGCCCCACGACTCGATGCGCTGCTGACCGTTGCCGACGGCGACCTTGGCCCAACGCGCGTCGAGCTGCGAGTACCAGGCCGACGGGTCATTCACCAGACGGCTGAGCGCCGTGCCGACCGACAGTGGCCCATCGACCGCGACTACGCCGGCCGTGGCTCCGCCCGGCGTGGCCCCGCCGGGTGTGCCTACACCGGGTGTGCCCACACCGGGTGTGGTGGTGATCTTGGCCCAGATCGGGTCGCCGAAGAACGCGCCGCGGTCGTCCTGCATGCGCCACAGGCTGCTATAGGCCGTCGGCTTGCCATCGATGGTCGCGGGCGCGGTCATGGGCACGGACAGGATGACCTCGTCGCCCGGCTGGGCGTCGGGGACGACGTGGGCGGTCACGCCGCGGGCCATTTGCACATCTCCCTGGGCAAAGACCAGCCGGAAGCCACTGCCCCAGTTGCGCTCGCCGCTGTTGCGAACGGCCCACTGCTTGTAGAAGTCCGCGCCGGCGACATAGGGCGTGCCGTCGGGCACGGTCTGGTCGCGCAGGAAAGTCATACCCGTGCGGCGAGCGTTGGGCGGCGGCGGCGCGGCCACGACGGTGATCTCGGCATAGAGGTGGCCGAAGGCCACACCGTCGGCGTCGCGGATCTGCCAGCGG
>DAOSMQ010000197.1:0-5379 GCA_035372725.1 Promineifilum sp. (SeqCode) | reverse complement strand
GCCTCATCCGCCACCACCTGCTCGACAACCCCCATCGCGTCACTGTGGTGCTGGCGCCGGACGCGGAGCTGGCCCGGCGGCAGAGCGAGGCCGAGGCCGAGCGGTTGGCCGCGGCCCGGGCGGCGATGTCGGCCGAGGAAGCCGCCGCGGTTATGGCCCAGGCGGCCGAATTGAAACGCCAGCAGGAGACACCCGACCCGCCGGAGGTCGTCGCCCTGCTGCCCAGCCTGCGCCGCGCCGACCTGGAGCCGCGCCACAAGCCCATTCCCCTGGCCGAGCACGAACTGGCCGGGGCGCGCGTGCTGAGCCACGACCTGTTCACCAACGGCATCGTCTACCTCGACCTGGCCCTCGACGTGCAGCCGCTGCCGGCCGAGCTATTGCCCTATGTGCCCCTCTTCGGCCGCGCCCTGACGCAGATGGGTACGGCGGCCGAGGACTTCGTGCGCCTGTCGCAGCGCATCGGCCAGACGACGGGCGGGCTGTACGCGACGACGCTGGTCGCGCCGGTGCGGCGAGAGGCCGAGCAGGGGAGCAAGGGCGCGGGGGAGCAGGGGAGAGAAGCGAGAACGGGCGATGCTTCGTCCTCCCCGGCCCAATGGGCGTCCAGCGCCACGGCCGCCCATCTGCTTCTGCGCGGCAAGGCGACGGCCGCCCGCGCCCCGGAGCTGCTGGCCATCCTGCGCGACGTGCTGCTGACCGTCCGGCTGGACAACCGCGACCGCTTCCGGCAAATCCTGCTGGAAAGCAAGGCGCGGCTGGAGGCGCAACTGGCCCCGGCCGGCCACGTGCTGGCCAACACCCGCCTGCGCGCCCACTTCCACCCGGCGTTGCGCGTCGAGGAGACGTTCGGCGGCCTCAGCCAACTGCTCTTCTTGCGGCAACTGGCCGAGCAGGTCGAAGCGGACTGGCCCGGCGTGCTGGCCCGGCTGGAGGCGGTGCGCGCGGCGCTGATCACGCGTGCCGGAGCGTTGGCCAACGTGACCCTCGACGCGGCCGGCTATGCGGCGTTCGCGCCGCGGCTAGAGGAGTTGCTGGCGGCGTTGCCGTTGGGGGACGACGGACGACAGACAATGGACGACAGTCAGAGCGGAGACCGTGGGCCGTCGTCCGTCGTCCGTGGTCTCTCCTTCCCCGCGCATGAGGGCTTCGCCTTCCCCTCGGCGGTCAACTACGTGGCCAAGGGGGCCAATCTCTACGACCTGGGCTACGCCTACCACGGCTCCATCGCCGTCATCAACAACCTGCTCCGCAACGACTACCTGTTGCCGAAGGTCCGCATCCAGGGCGGGGCCTACGGCGCGTTTGCCACCTTCAGCCCCAACGCCGGCGTGCTGACCTTCCTGTCCTACCGCGACCCGAACCTGGCCAACACCCTGCGGGCCTACGACGGCGCGGCCGGCTTCCTGCGCGGCCTGGCGCTGGACGAGGCGGCGCTGGCCCCGGCCATCGTCGGGGCCATCGGCTCCATCGACGCCTACCAGCTGCCCGACGCCAAGGGCTACACGTCGCTCGTCCGCTATCTGACCAATGAGACCGACGCCTATTTGCAGACCGTCCGCGACCAGGTGCTGGCGACGACGGCCGCGGACTTCCACCGCCTGGCCGACGTCGTCGCCCAGGTGGCGGCGGTGGGCGATGTGGTCGTGCTGGGTAGCGCGGAAGCGCTGGCGGGGGCGGCAGCCGAGGGGGTGGGGTTGGCGGTGGTGGAGGTGATGTAGAGGGGCGATCATGCTTTCAGCAGGCATCACCCGGTTTCATTCTGTTCATCTTCGCCTGGCAGCTCATTCAGCATTTCTTCCAGGCGTGGGACCAGCAATGGCAGTTCGTCCTTGATGGTCTTCCACAAAATGTCTGGATCGATGTGAAAGTAGGCATGAACTAATCGATTGCGCATGGAGCGCATGATTTGCCATGGAACGGCCGAGTTAGCCTTTTGGACAGCTTCGGGCACGGCGCGGGCTGCTTCGCCAATGATGATAAAGTCAAGTTCTACGGCCTTGACAGTTTTCGCATCGGCTTTAAAGTCTTCTAGAGACATCCCTTCCGTGAAGGTCTGTGTCTCCACGATCGCATCAAGAATATCGCGAATGCGCTCGGGCCATTCCCTAGAAGACATCGACAGCTTGCTCTAGCACCCGCTCGCGAACGCGCGGTTTGAGGGAGTTGATGGTGCCCAGATCAACCGGCCGGCCCAAAATCGCCTCGAGTTCGTCTTGCAGGGCAAACAGCTCAAATAGCCCGATCGGCTGGTCAAATTGAACCAACAGGTCGATGTCGCTCTCAGCCGTCGCTTCGCGGCGGGCGACAGAGCCGAACAGCGCCAGGGAGCGAACACCGAAGCGACCGCCAAGGGTTTGCCTGTGGGCCTGCAATGTCCGCCTGATGTCCTCAGCCGTTGTCTGCTCAAAAGTCGAATCGCGGGTCATGACGAGCACAGTATAGCATATTCAGCTACGATCTGGGCGCGATCGACGCCTACCTGCTGCCCGACGCCAGGGGCTACACGTCGCTCGTCCCGTATGGGCGATTGCTCTGCGGGCGAATTGTGCGCGCGAGCGTCCTTGTCTATAATGTGCCCATGCCCACCCTCCTCCCCAACCGCATTCCCCGCGCCGCCCGCATTGGCGAGAAAGGCGCTTTCACCCGCACGCTGACCGAGGCCGACGCGGCCCTGTTCATCGGCGTCACCTGGGACCTCAACCCCTACCACACCGACGACCGCTACGTGGCCCAGACGCCATTCGGCCGGCGCATCGTCCCCGGCCTGCTGACGGCCAGCCTGTTGACCCATCTCGGCGGCCTGTGGGCCTTCCTGGCCACGGAGATGACCTTTGAGTTCCTCGGCCCGGTCTACATCGGCGACACGGTGACGGCCGAGGCGGAGGTCGTGGAGGTCAGCGAGCGCGGCTGGGTGCGGCTGGCCGGGCGGGTCGTGGCCGCCGACGGCCGCGAGGTGCTGCGGGCCAGCATCCGCGGCTATCCGGGGCGGTTTGAGGAGGAATGATCGCCAATCTTCCGCGTTGGTTTGTGGGCAACCGAGCGCAAACACCCTACTCGCGCATCTCATAGTATACTGAATGTAGAAGAGAGCGTCGCCTATGGATACCAAAAGCTTACCGGAACTTGTGCAGCAACTGCCTCTGGACGCGCAGGAAGTCGTGCGCGATCTGGTTGAATTGTTGCTGGCACGGCCTAAGGCAGAAGCTACGCCACAGTCGCCCCGCTTCCTGCTTCAGGCTGCTCGTATGCGCGTCCCGGAGGACAGGGCTAAGCGCATGCAGGAGTTGGTCTGGAAGCAGCAGTCAGAAGGGTTGACGACGGTCGAGGAAGACGAGGCGGCGCAGCTACAGCAGTTCGCGCGCCGGGTCATGCTGGTTCGCGCCGACGCCGCAGCTCTTCTTGCCGCGCGAGGTCACGATGTTGCCGGGTTGATTTCTCAGGCTGTTCCGTGACAAAGCCGCTGAGCGCGGCAATGCGTCAGGAAGTGGCCCGCCGCGCCAATCATTGTTGCAGCTATTGCCGTAGCCAAGAGCAGGTTGCCGGCACGCTGTTTACGGTGGATCACATCATTCCTCAGGCGCTCGGCGGCAGCGATGACCTGGACAACTTGTGTCTGGCTTGCTGGGATTGCAACCGCATTAAGCAAGCCCACGTAACCGGTGTCGATCCCTCATTGGGTAAGCGAGTGACTCTATTCCACCCGCAACGGCAGCGTTGGCCGGATCATTTTTGCCTGGGATCAAGACGGCGCGGTGGTCGTTGGAACGACAGAGGTTGGGCGAGCAACTGTCGAGCAACTGCAACTGAACCGCGCTTTCCTCGTCCGTGCGCGCAGGCAATGGATTCGAGTTGGGTGGCATCCTCCCGTTGACACGAGCGACGCGCCGTAGAGGTTGCGGATGACCTTAATTATCACCAGCCCCACCAACCCCCGCGTCAAGTCCGTCGTCAGGCTGGCCGACCGGCGGACGCGCGACGAACTGCGCCGCACCGTCGTCGAGGGCGTGCGCGAGGTGGGGCTGGCCCTCGGCCGCGGCGTCGCCCCGGTGGAGGCCTACGTCTGCCCGGAACTGATCGCCGGGGCGGAGGCCGAGGCGGCGGCGCGTCATCTCGTCGCCCTGGGCGGGGCGGGCATGACAGAACTGTTCTACGTCGCGCCGGCCGTGTTCGCCAAAATGGCCTATCGCGGCCAGAGCGGCGGGCTGCTGCTGGTCATCGCCTACCCGCGGCGGACGCTAGACGAGCTGACCTTTCGCGCCGCGCCCTTCCTCGTCGTTGTCGAAGAGGCGGAAAAACCGGGCAACCTGGGCGCGGTCCTGCGCACGGCCGACGCCGCCGGCGTGGACGCGCTGCTCGTGCCCACCCTGCCGGGGCAGACAGGCACAGACCTCCACAACCCCAACGTCATTCGCGCCAGCCTGGGAGCGTACTTCACCGTACCCGTCGTCACGTCCGCGGCCGAGGAGGCCATCGCCTGGCTGCGAGCGCGCGGCATTGCCATCGTGGCCACGACGCCGGCAACCGAGACCGTTTACACGGCCGCCGACCTGACCGGCCCGGTGGCCGTGGTCATGGGCAGCGAGGCGTGGGGGCTAAGCGAGACGTGGTTGGCGGCGGCCGACATGCGCGTGCGCATCCCCATGGCCGGGCAAGTGTATAGCCTGAATTTATCGGCGGCGACGGCGTTGGTGGTGTATGAGGTGGTGCGGCAAAGGGGGCGGGGAGAGTAGGACGGCCTGTGCCGGCCGCTGGTTTTCCAACCGGCGGCCGGCACATGAAACCGGTTGCGGCGCTCTTGCTCTAGCTCACCGCCCGCTGCACAAGCGCCGCGATCCGCGCCTCCTCGGCCGCCGTCAATTCGATCAGCGCGAAAGCGGTCGGCCACATGGCGCCCTCGTCGAGCTTGGCCACGTCGTTGAAGCCCAACGTCGCGTACCTCGCACCGAACTTCTCCGCGGCCTGGAAGAAGCAGACGACCTTGCCGTCTCTGGTGTAAGCAGGCATCCCATACCACGTTTTAGGTATAAGCTCCGGCGCGGTGGCGGTGACAATCGCATGAACCCTCTCGGCCAGCGAGCGATCCGGTTCCGGCATCTCGGCGATCTTGGCCAGCACGTCGCGTTCGCCGTCCTCCCGTTTCGCGCCGTGGCGCGCCGCCGCCTTCATCTCCGCGGCGCGCTCCTTCATGGCCGCGCGCTCCTCCTTCGTAAAGCTCTGTACGTCCTCGTCGCGCGTGGCTGCCTTCTTTGTAGCCATCTCACTCTCCTTTGATGTTGTGGCGCGATTCTCCGAATCGCGTTCTAAACTTAAGCTGTCCTTTGAAGATGCGATTCGGAAGAATCGCGCCACAGCCCGGCTAAAGATGCGATTCGGAAG
>DAOSMQ010000196.1:0-5403 GCA_035372725.1 Promineifilum sp. (SeqCode) | reverse complement strand
AGCCGGCAGGCCCCGCGCCTGGCCGAGCTATGGGCCGGCGAGGGCGGCAAGCTCATCCGTACGCTGGAGCCACTGACCCAGGCGGGGCCGTCCGACGCCGTCGATCCCGTCGTCACCGCCATCGACGCCGGCACTGGCCGCGCGGGCACGGTCTCGCTAAGCTCCCTGCCGGAAGCGCCCCCGGACGGCAGCTTGACCTTCGTCCACGGCAGCCTGGCCGACGGCTTCAGCCTGGTGCGGCGCGAAGATCACCGCGTGCTGCTCCACCTGTTGACCGATGCCGAGATCTTCGGCTGGAGCCGCCCCGCGCCGCGCCGCCAGCGCACGGCCCGCCCGGCCGCGCCAGAAGCCTACTTCGCCGACATCAAGCAGGGCGACTATGTCGTCCATCTCGACTACGGCATCGGCAAGTTTGAGGGGCTGGTGGTGCGCAATCTGGGCGGCATGGAGCGCGAGTACCTGCTGGTGCAGTACGCCAACGCCGACACGCTCTACGTGCCCGTCCACCACGCCGACCGCCTGGGCAAGTGGATCGGCCCGGACGACGCCGACCCATCGCTCAACCGGCTGGGCGAGCGCACCTGGACACAGGCCAGGGCCGCCGCCCAACGGGCGGCCGACGAATTAGCCCAGGAGTTGCTTGACCTCTACGCCGCCCGCGAGACCGTGCCCGGCCATGCCTTCCCGCCCGACTCCGAGTGGCAGGCCGAGCTGGAGGCCGCCTTCCCCTACCGCGAGACGGAGGACCAGCTGCGCGTCATCGGCGAGGTCAAGGACGACATGGAGCGCGCCAATCCGATGGACCGCCTCATCTGCGGCGATGTCGGCTATGGCAAGACCGAGGTCGCCCTCCGCGCGGCCTTCAAGGCGGTCAACGATGGCAAGCAGGTGGCCATGCTGGTGCCGACGACCATCCTGGCCCAGCAACACTTCACCACCTTCCGCGAACGTCTGACGCCCTTCCCGGTCACGGTCGAGATGCTGTCGCGCTTCCGCACGGCCACGCAGCAGCGACGCATCGTACAGCAGGTGCGCGCCGGGCAAGTCGATATCATCATCGGCACCCATCGCCTGCTGTCCGACGATATCGCCTTCAAGGACCTGGGGCTGGTCATCATCGATGAGGAACAGCGCTTTGGCGTGGCCGACAAGGAGAAGCTGAAGCAGTGGCGCACCGAGGTCGATGTGCTGACACTGACGGCAACGCCCATCCCGCGCACGCTGCACATGGCCCTGACCGGTGTCCGGGACATCAGCATCATCGACACCGCCCCGGCCGAGCGCCTGCCCGTGGAGACCTACGTCGGCGAATCCGACGACGCCCGCATCCGCACGGCCATCCTGCGTGAGCTAGACCGGGGCGGCCAGGTCTTCTTCGTCCACAACCGCGTCCAGAGCATCCACATCATTCACAAACGGCTGGAGAAGCTGGCCCCGGAGGCGCGCATCGTCGTCGCTCACGGGCAGATGAGTGAGCGGCAGCTGGAGAAGATCATGGTCGAGTTTGCCGAGGCGCGGGTGGACATCCTCCTGAGCACGACCATCATCGAAAGCGGCCTGGACTTTCCCAATGCCAACACGCTGATCGTTGACCGGGCGGAGCAGTTTGGCCTGTCGCAGCTTTACCAGTTGCGCGGGCGCGTCGGCCGCTCCACGCGCCGCGCCTATGCCTACTTCTTCCATGCCCCCTGGCGCTCGCTGACGCCCGATGCCCAGGCCCGTTTGGAAACCATCGCCGAGCACACTCAACTCGGCTCCGGCTATTTCATCGCCGTGCGCGACATGGAGATTCGCGGCGCGGGCGACTTCCTGGGTGGCGAGCAGAGCGGCCACATCTCCGCTGTCGGCTTCGACATGTACACCCGGCTGCTGACGCGCGCCGTCAAGCGCCGCAAGGCCGAGCAGCGCGGCGAGGCCCCACCGACCGAGTTACCCGACAATGTGCTCATCGACCTGCCTCTGGCAACCTACATCCCCACCGACTACGTGCCCGACACGCAACTGCGGCTGCGCCTCTACCGGCGTATGGCCACGCTGGACACGCTGGCGGAGATCGACGAGATGGCCGCGGAGTTGGCCGACCGTTTCGGCCCCATCCCCGACCCGGTGCACAACCTGCTCTACCAGCTGCGGGCCAAGTCGTTGGGGCAGATGGCCGGGGTCAACGCCGTCGTCACCGAGGTTGGACAGATTCGCATCCGCATTGCCGAGCTGGGCGGCATGGACCGCTATCGCTTGCAACGCTACTTGGGCGAAAACGTGCGCGTTAGCAAGAGCGCCATCTGGCTGAAGAAAGACCGCGGCACGCACGAATGGCAGATCGAGTTGGTGCAAGTGCTGGAGAAACTACGCCTGTTTGAACGCACGCCCGGGGCAACACCCGAACGGGGCGCAGCCGGCACGCCGGCAGACAGTGGGCAGTGAAGACAATGGACATTCGATTCTTTGACGACCCCCTGGAGCAGCCGCGCGGGCGCGAGGACACGCGCTTCCGCCAAATCGGCCTGTTTGTTTATCCGGAGCGGCGGGTGTTCGCCTTCGGCGTGGAGTTGACACCGTTCCTTGAGCGGCCGTCGATTGAAGTCCACGTCCGCAACGGCGTGGGCGAGCCGGCCGGCTCGCTCCACGTCATCGAGACGCTGACACCTAATTTCAGCCTGATCATGCACCTGCGCGACACAGCGACGCTGAACCCCTATGAGTTGACGGCCGTCCTCTACTATGCCTGGCCCGACCAGGGCCGCATTGAGGTTGACCACCAGACCGTCCAGTTCAACATGGACGAGGCTGGCGAACACCGCTTCCCGTTCGAGGACTAGGCCATCGTTGTCGCTTCGTGGTCGATGAGCTTCTGGAGCTTGCTCTTTGTCTCGCGCCAGGCGATCTTAGACAGACCCAGCTTCTGGCGAATGTCGTCTTGCTCGACGCCGGCCCGCCAGTCGCGCATGGCCGATGCCCAACGCAGATTCTCAAACGACAGCGCGCCCACGGGTAGATCGCCGGCCTCGGCTATGTCACGCAGGACGTACTCCAGGTTGCGAGCCGTACAGGTGAAGAGGGTGTCGCTAGGCCGGTACTGCTGCATATACTCATCGAGCACCCTCAGCCACTCCGGCTCCAGCGGCAGCTTGCGTTCCTTGTAACGCAGGCGCGGGTTGGCGTAGCGAATGTAGAGCATCGGCGCGCTGGCGTCGCTGGCGTCGATGTGGTTGGGCACAATGGCCATCGCTTCGCCCTTTTTAATGCCCGTCTGCAACAGCAAATTGAGCAGCAGAGTGGGGCGAGCGTCGGGCTTGTGGCCGTCTGCGCCGGCGCGTCGCGCCTCAACCACGACCAGGGCGCGCTCAAGATCAACGGCCGTCGGCGCGCTGGGCAAAGGACTGCTGACACTCTGCTGGACGACCGCCGTTGACGGATCCTGCGCCAGGACGCCGGTGTCGTGCAGCCAGCCGAAGAAGACCTTCAGCGCCGTCACGCGGCGAGCGTAGGACTTGGGGCTACAGGGCACGCCACGCTCGTCGGTCAACCAGTGGAGGAAGTCGGTCAGGTTCTTTGTGCCGATCTCGCCGATGGGCGTACCGATGCCCAGGTAGCGGCCCAGCAAGCGAATATCGCTGGCGAAGGCCTTCACCGTGTTGAGCGAAAAGCCCTCGTCCTGCATGTGCTTCTCAAATGTGCCCAGCGCTGCCTGCAAGGACGCCGCGCGTGTCAGGGGAGCGGGCTTGCGCTCGTCTTCGGCGCGCGGCAGTTCTGGGAATAGTTCCCGCTGTGCTGTATTGTCCATGCGTTTCCCTCGGCCGTCGCCATATCAGTTATGCGAAGACCATTATGCGAAATTGTAGACCGAGGAGACCTCTTTTGTCAAGGGGCAGTCGCGCGGACAAATAGGGTGTAGGCGGTTGTCTCGCTCAGCGGCCCGTCGGCAATGACGCGAACGTAGTAGCGGCCTGCCTCGCGCCGGCCCAAATTGACCGTTTTATCCGGCGTTGGCTCGCCGGCTGTGCCGATAAGTTGCAGCTGCTGGCAGGCCGCGCCCACAGCAACGTTCATCTGGCCGCGACCGGGGCTAAAGCCGCGCAACTCAATCGCGACATCGGCCGCCGCCGGCAGGTCAAAGGTAAACCAGTCCACGCTGTCATCTGGCAGAAACGACTCGGTGCGATTGGGTAGAATAGCATAGGCGTCGGCGCAGACGTCGTTTGGTTCCTCGCCGCGCCGCGAGATCATCGGCATGAGCAGGCGCGCCGCCGGCGCGGGCAGCAGGTGGATGATCGCCACCCGTGTCCCACCGGCGGCATCGCTGTCGCTGACAGTAAATTCGATGCGCCGGTCTTCGAGATCGGGCTGCGGCAAGGTATTGACATAGGTCAGCGTGCTTAAGACCTGCTGGTAGTTGACAACGCTGTCCATGCGTTCCAGCTTCAGCACGCCGGTGGCCGGGTCGTACTCGCGCTTAATGTTGGCCGCGCCGCTAACGTCGGCCGTCAGTAGCTCCGCTTGTGGGTTCTTCAGATTGACGATGCGGACCGTGACGCTCTTCAAGTTGGTGTTGTCCACATCGGTCAGCACCAGGTTCGGCGCGACGCGCACCGGCGCGCGGTTGATGTAGAAGACCGCCTCGCTGTCGTTGCCCGCGCTGCCACTGTCAAGGTCGAGCGCGGGGGGATCGTTGACGGGCTGCACCTGCACGGTTAGCGTGTAGGCCGGCGAGCTGAGCAGCGCGTCGGCCGCGGTGACGGCGAGAATGCGCGGCGTGGCGTCGGGGTCTTGCGAGGTGTTGTGGTAGGCCACCGAGCGCAGCACCTGCTGATAGGCGGCCAGCGAGGCGGCACCGCTGAGCCGTAGCGCGCCGTCCTCATAGACGGCCGCGATTCCCGTACTGCCGGGCGCGGCCGATAGCTGCTCGGCGTCGCCATCGAGCGGATTCGTCAACCGCACGGTAGCCCCCGCCAAGACAGCGTTGTCCACATCGACAACGACCACCCCGGGCATCAGGCGCGTCGGGCTGGCGTCTTCGGCATAGGGCAGGGCGCTCGCCGACAGCCCCGTCAGCGCCGGCGGGTCGTTGACTGGCGTGACGGTGGCCACGACAGTGCCCGTAGCCGTGCTAAAAGCGCTGCTGCCGCCCGTCTGGGAGGCGTCGACGCGCTGGCCGGCCGCGCCGCTGGTCTGGTCCCAGGCGCGGAAAGTCATCTCGCCGGAGGGACCGACGTAGTTGGCC
The DNA here is from genome assembly GCA_035372725.1 of Promineifilum sp. (SeqCode). Classification (GTDB taxonomy): domain Bacteria; phylum Chloroflexota; class Anaerolineae; order Promineifilales; family Promineifilaceae; genus Promineifilum. Next base: position 182 of record DAOSMQ010000196.1, on the reverse strand, counting down.
GCGGGCACAAAGCGCAGCCAGGCCGTGTCGGGCAACAGGAGCGCCGACGACGACGAGACGACGCCGGCCGGCTGCCAGTTGGCCTCGCCCGCCGGTGGGTTGGCCAGGCTGAACTGCCAGCTACCGTGGCTGCCGTCGGTGGCCACGATGGCCATGCCTTCCAGCGCGTTGTCGTCGGCGTC
>DAOSMQ010000195.1:0-5455 GCA_035372725.1 Promineifilum sp. (SeqCode) | reverse complement strand
GGTATAATCCCTCTCCATGACGACCACCTACGTGGCCATTGACCTGGAGACGACCGGCCTGGACCCCGCCCGCGACGCCATCATCGAAGTCGCCGCTGTCACCTTCCGCGACAATGAAATCGTCGATGAGTTCGCCGCGCTGGTCAATCCCCTGCGTGATATTCCGCCCTACGTCAGCCAGTTGACCGGCATTACCGACGCGATGGTCGCCGACGCGCCCACTCTTTTCAGCCTGCGCTCGCGGCTGAAGAGCAAGCTGGCCGATCACGTCATCGTCGGCCACAATGTGCAGTTCGATCTCGGCTTCCTGCGCGAGGCCGGCCTGGGCATCGGCAATCCGCGCCTCGATACGATCACGCTGGCGTCCATTCTCGTGCCAGAGGCGGGACGCTTCAACCTCGGCGCGCTGGCCGAGTTCCTGAACTTCCCCCAGACCGACCGCGACGGCCACCGTGCGTTGGCCGACACGGAGCAGACGATTGAGCTGTTCCTGGCCCTGCGCGAGCGGGCGCTGGCGCTGTCATTGGCCCAGCTGGAGGAGATCGTTGGCGCGGGGAAACGGCTGGGTTGGCCGGAAACGCGGTTCTTCGAGGACGTGCTGGCCGCGCGGGCGCGCCACGCTTTCGAGGGGGACGAACTGCGCGGCCGCGGCCAATTGCTGCCCCTCTACCGCGCCCCCAAGCTGGAGGGGCGGGCGCTTGTGCCGGCCGAGTCGCCCGCGCCACTGGACATCCCCTGGCTGATGTCGCTTATCCGGCCGGGCGGCCATTTCGACCACGCCTTTCCCGGCTTCGAGCACCGCCCGCAGCAGGTCGCGATGATGCGCGCCGTGGCCGAGGCCTTCAACGAGGGCCGTCAGGTCCTGGTGGAGGCGGGCACGGGCACGGGCAAGAGCCTCGGCTACCTCTTGCCGGCCGCCTTCTGGGCCACGGAGAACGGCCGGCGCGTGGTCATTTCCACCAACACGATCAATCTACAAGACCAACTGGTCAAGAAGGACGTGCCCGCGCTGCGCGACGCCCTGAACCTCGACCTGCGCGCGGCCGTGCGCAAGGGGCGCAGCAACTACCTGTGCACCCGCCTTTTCCAACAGATGCGCCGCAGCGGGCCAAAGGACGCCGACGAGATGACGCTCTATGCCCGCATCCTGCTGTGGCTGCCCCACAGCGAGACCGGCGACGTCAGCGAGATCATCCTGCGGACGCCGGCCGAGCGGCTGGCGTGGTCGCGGCTCAGCGGCGAGAACCCCACGTGTAGGTCGGAGCAGTGCGCCACGGAGAATTGCCCCCTCCACATCGCCCGCCGTCGCGGCGAATTGGCCCATCTGGTCATCGTCAATCACGCGCTGCTGCTGGCCGACATGGCTGCCAATGGCATGGTCTTGCCAGAGTATAGCGACCTGATCATCGACGAGGCCCACCACCTGGAGGCGGCCGTCACCGACGGCCTCAGCTTCCGCGCCGACCGCCGCTTCCTGGAGACCATCCTGGAGGAAGCCTCGCGGCCGCGCGCCGGCCTGATCGCCAACGCCCAGCAGCGCATCGGTGGCGTCGCCCCGCGGGAGATCGTCGCCACGGTGGATAGCCTGGCCGAACGGTTGCGCGCCGACGCCCAGGCGGCCATCTTCCAGACGCAGGATTGGTTCACCACGCTCGACTTCTTCCTGCGGGGCCAGGAGCGGGAGCGCAGCCAGTTCGCCTCGCAGTTGCGCCTGACGCCCGGCACGCGCGCGCAGCCCGATTATCATCTCGTCGAAGAGGGCTGGGCCGACCTGAGTCGCGTCTACGCCGTCATCGTCAAGGGCTTCCAGAAGGTGGCTGAAATCCTGGCCGATCTAAGCCACACGGTTGATATCGAGGGTGAGGACGAACTGCGCGCGGCGCTCATTAGTAATGGGCAGATGCTCGAAGACGCCCGGCAGAACCTCGACGCGCTCATCGCCCGGCCCAACGCCGAGATGATCTACTGGGCTGAACAGTACAAGGACAACATCTCTCTCCACGCCGCGCCGCTGCACGTCGGCCCATTGGTAGATAAGTACATCTTCCAGGGCAAGGAGACGGTCGTGCTGACCTCGGCCACGTTGCGCACGGCCGGCTATGGGCGGCCGGAATCGACCTTCGACTATCTGCGCCACCGGCTCAACGCCCACGACGCCGACGAGTTGGCCGTTGGTTCGCCCTTCGATTATAAGAACTCCACGCTGCTCTACCTGGTGACCGACATCCCGGAACCGAACCAGCCCGGCTACCAACGGATGCTGGAAGCGGCCATCGTGGACACTGCCGTCGCCCTGGGCGGGCGGACGCTGGTGCTGTTCACAGCCAACAACCACCTCAACCAGACGGCCGCGGCCATTGAAGACCGCCTGGCCCACCACAACATCACCACCCTGGCCCAGGGCGGCAGCGCCTCGCGGCAACAACTGCTAGAGCAGTTCCGGCGCGAGGATGGGCGGAGCGTCCTGTTGGGTACGCGCTCTTTCTGGGAGGGGGTAGACGTGCCCGGGCCAGCCCTGACGGCGCTGCTCATCGCCAAGTTGCCCTTCGACGTGCCCACCGACCCCATCTTCGCCGCGCGCTCAGAGACCTACGAGAACCCCTTCTTCGAGTACTCCATCCCCGAGGCAGTGCTGCGCTTCCGGCAGGGCTTCGGCCGGCTCATCCGGCGCGGCACGGACGAAGGCGTGGTGATTTGTCTGGACAAGCGCCTGCTGACCAAGCGCTATGGCGAGCTGTTCCTGGAGGCGTTGCCGGCCTGCACGGTCGTTCGCCAGCGGGCCGACCGTATCGCGGAGCTGGTGCAGCGCTGGCTGGCCCGCGACCGCAACCGCAAGTTGTAGTTTCCTACTGGGGCAACGCGCCGGCAACGGCGACACTGTTCAGCATATGGTTGCATGCCTCCAGGTCGGCCTGAGTGATGTACTGGCACTGGAAGACGACGATATGGGAGCCATCGGCCGCTGTGCCGGCGGCGACATAGACGTTGCCTTGCCCGCCGCCGCAGCCGGAATAGGCGTCGTAAGCGCCGGTGTAGGCCGCGAAGCTGATGTCGGAGCGGCCGTCGTAGGTGCAGGCCGTGCTATAGAGTGTTTTGTAGTTATCAAGCTCAGCCAGGCTGCCGTTGCTCAGTAAGACGCTGGCCAGGATATCCACTCCCGGCGCGCCATAAGAACTACGCAAGGCATTAATGTTCGGCGCAACCGTGATACGCGCCCCCAGCGGGTTGCCGGCGGAGTCGAGCCAGTTCGAGCCGTCGATTTCAACCCATTCCACTGGCGCGTCGGCCGAAAGCGCGCCGGAATTGTTCGTCACGCCAACGTAGCTGCCGCTGAGGCTGATCGCTTCCGGTGTGGCCACGGCAAAGGGCGTTATCGTGGGCGTAAAGTCCACGGTAGACGACGCGCCGAGCCGCGCGAACAGCCACAGGATCAACACCAGCATCGCTATCGCGCCGACGACCAGGGCGGCAATGGCGACGCCCCCCAGCATACAGCCCTGTCGCTGGCGCGGCCTGGCCGGGGCCGAAGGGGCCGGCGCTGGCGGCCGATCTGGCCGGGGCGGCGCTGGCCGGGGCTGGGGCGCGGGCGCGGGCACCGGCGGGGCAACGCGTCCGGTCAGCGCCTGCTCAAAGCGGGCGGCGCTGGCCAATCGCTGGCTGATGGACGGCATCATCGCCGCAACGATGGCCTGGGCGGCCGCGCCGCTGACGGCCGGGTTGACCTGCTGCACGGGCGTCAATACCTCGGTCCCGCTAATCAGATCGATGGCCTCCGGCGGCGGCTGGCCGGTCAGCAGGGTGTAGAGCGTCGCCCCCAGCGCGTAGACATCGCTGCGCGCGTCGGTTTTGCCAAAGCCGTACTGCTCTGGCGGGCTGTAGCCGGGCGTAACGGCGCGCGCGCCCACAGTCGTGCCGCGCTGGGCATCGTAGAGCTTGGAGATGCCGAAGTCTACCAGCATGGCCCGGCCTTCGGCGGTGACGATGATGTTATCGGGCTTAATGTCGCGGTGGATGATCGGCGGCGTGCGCGTGTGTAAATACTCCACGGCGTCGCAGATCTGATGAAGCCATTGCTGTGCCTCGGCCTCATCCAGCGGCCCGCGCCGGTCGCGCAACATCTGGGCCAGGCTGCGGCCCTCGATGAAGTCCATGACCAGGTATTGTCCCTGATCGGTCAGGATGAAGTGGTCGATGACGCGGGGCAGGTTGGGGTGGCGCAGACCGGCCAGTAATTTGGCCTCCTGCTCAAACTGGCGTTGCGATTCGGAGCCGCTGTCGACGTTTTCCTTCAGAGCCACCGGCTGCGACAGGGCCAGGTCCCAGGCGCGATAGACCGCGCCAAAACCACCCTGGCCTACGAGGCGGGCGATACGGTAGCGACTGTTGAGGACAGAGCCGATTTCTAGTGTCACGTTCCCTCTGAGTGCGACACCTGACGGCGGCAGCGAGCGCCCCCTCGACGCGCGCCGCCCAACCGGACGAAGATGAGTGGGGCGGGCATTCACTGCCCGCCCCCACTCATTGCCTGTCTACATTATTGACCGGGCAGGGTGCCGACGACGTTGAACGTGTTCAGGATGTGGTCCAACGCGTCCAGGTCAGCCTCAGTGACGGCTTGCACCAGGACAACGACGGAGTAGTTCTGGGCCGCCGGCTCAGCGCCCAGGACAATGATGACGCTGCCCACGCCGGCGCAGTTGGAGTACTGGTCATAGACGCCGGTATAGACTGGGTCGGAGTAGTCGAAGCGGCCGTCGTAGGTGCAGTCGGTCGAGAAGTCAAAGACATCGACCAGCTCGCCCATCGTCGTGTCGCCGAAGTAAGCCCCGGCCAGAATCTGCATGCCGGGCGTCTCGTAGGTGCCGCTGAAGCCGGCGATGTCGGTCGAGGCGATCAGTTCGCTGCCCAGCACCGAGCCGTCGTCGCTATCGACCCAGTTAGAGCCGTCCACGTCCGCCCACTCAGCCGGCACTTCGACGTAGATCGCCTGTGAGTCGTCGTAGATGCCGACGTAGTTCTCATAGGTGGCCGTCCCGCCGCTGGTGGTCGATTCGCCGCCTTCGGGCGCGGCGACTTCCTGGGCAAAGGAGAAGGACTGCGCCAGCGGGTCGCTGGCGTAGCCGTTCAGTTGCCCTTCCATCACCTCTTGCGTGTCGTAGCGCAGGACTTCGATCGACATGGGGTCGGTGGCGTTGCGGCTGCGCAGAATGTCGCAGTAGTCCGACATCGTCCCATTCGTGGCCAGCACCAGGCCTTCCAGCATGGTGATGATGTCGCCCGGCTTGACGCCGACCTTGTCGGCCGGGGAGCCGGATTCGACCGAGGAGACCCAGATACCAGTGATGTCGTCGGCGGTGGTGACGGCCTCGCCGTTTACGCCGATGGAGTCGAGATCGGTGCCGGCGCGCAGTTGCTCGACGACCGACCGCGCGTCCTCGGCGCTGATGGCGAAGTA
>DAOSMQ010000194.1:0-5473 GCA_035372725.1 Promineifilum sp. (SeqCode) | reverse complement strand
CCACGACAGCACCAGCAGCGACAGCACAAAGGGCGAGCCGGCGAAGTCGGCGCGGGCGTTCTGGGTCAGCGATTGGCGGAAGACCTCGACCGCGGACAGGTCGGCCGGGCCGGTGATGGTCTTGCCCGGCGGCAGGGCATAGGTGATGAAGTTGTAGCCGAGGATGCCGACCATGAGCGTCAGCAGCAGGGCGGGGACAAGTAGTTTGCTCCAGAGCGCGGGCCGGGCCGCGGCGTCCGCAGACGTAGCCGCGGCCTTGCGGCGACGCTTGCCCGACGGAGCGGCGGCGGCCGTCGCTTGGACGGGGGCAGCCGCCGGCCGGGCGCGGACGCTGACCAGGGCCAACATCAGCGCGGCGTAGACAAAGAAATGCAGTCGCGTCGCCGAGATGGCGATGCCAAAATGGATTTCGACGTAGTGGGCCAGCACCGCCGCTACGAGAGCGTTCATCAGCAATCGATCCGACGCGAAGGAGTGGGCACTGTCACTGGCTTCGGGCGGCTCTGTTCGACCAAAGAGCGCCTGGTAGATGAGATAGGCCACCACGCCCAGGATCACACCTACAGGCACGGCCACGCCCAGGTAGATGGGGCCAACCAGAAACATGGCCAGCAGCGCCGCGGCCACCGCCCCGCCCACCCACAGGCCCACTAGCATCCAGCCGTCGCGCCGCGAGCCGACGACCCCCAGCGCGCGAAAGGCAAACAGGATGACACTCAGGAAAAGCGCCTGCCAGGCCACCAGCCCCAGCAGGCCGGTGATCACCAGCGCGTCAAACGTCTCGTTATGGGAGCGGTCGGGCGAGGCGTTGCGCGCCTCCACCGTGGCTAACTCCGGCGGATAGAAGCGGTTGTAGGCCACGTACATCGTTTCTGGGCCATAGCCCAGGATCGGCCGCAGCCAGTTGAACGGATCCACGTGGCCATCGGGGAACTGGAGTGGCGTATGGAAGGAGATCAGTTTGACGACGCCCTGCCAGATGAGGATGCGCACCCGGCCGCTCTTCTCGCGGCCGGTCGTGTCCGTCGGGTCGAGCATGCGGCCGAAGGAGCCAACGGTGGGCAGCGCGCGCCACTCGTCGAACACGTTCAGCACGCTGCCGGCGACGGGCACGCCGCGCAGGCCAGCCGTACGCTCCGCGGGCACGTTGAACAGCAGCAGCCAGCTGGCCATGAAGATGGTCAACAGCATCCAGGCCAACCACAGCCACCGCCGCCCGCGCCGCAACGCCGCCAGGACGAAGACGGCCATAATCGACAGGGCCACGACACCGAAGAAGAAGCCGAAGGCCACCGCCGGCCCGGCCGCCCTGGCCACCAGCGGGCTGAGGAGCAGCGCCAGCACCGCTGGCAGCGCGAAGGCCACCGCCGCCAGGGCGTCTCGGCCGCGCCGCCCTTCAGTCGCCGCGCCGCGCATCGACACGAGCAGCACCAGCGTAAAGGCGAACAGGCCAACGCCCAGGCCGATCAGCGGCCCGCGGCTGCCCGACCAGTAGATCGTCAGCAGTTGGATGGCTAGCGTGAAGAGATACGCCGAGGCGCGGGCCACGTCGGCCGCGGCCAGCCGCTCCTCGCTGAGGATGCCATTGAGCGCGTCCATGGCCCGGCCCAGCGTCAGGGGGACGATCATGATCAGATAGGCGGCGATGAAAATGGCGTTGCCCATATGGCCGGCCACGCGCGCCTCCACGTCGCCACCCCACGGCAGCGGGTCTTGCCCGAAGTGCTGCAACAGCCCATAGAGGGCCACGGGGATGCTGGTGACAATGGCCACGGTGACGGCGCGTCGCACCTGCTCCGGCGTGCGGATGGTGGCTGCCATCAGGGCAAAGACGGCGATGTAGGCCAGCGTTGTGTATGTGCCTTGCAGGCGCTGGTAGGAACCCAGCCAACTGACACGTGGGGACACGGAGAAAAGCGACGCCAGCACATAGATGACCACCACAGCCAGCACCGGCAGCACCAGCGGCCGGTGCCAGAGCGCATCGGGGTTGGACGGGCGCAGCCAGCCGCGGTCCAGCCAGCCGCGCCGGTCGATGAAGCCGACCAGCCAGATGGCGGCCATGACCAGCACCAGCGAGCGCAGCAGCGCCAGCTTGTCCGGCTCGAAAACGCGTTCAGATTGGATGTTGAAGAAGAGAGGCACGGCCAGGATGGCAATCAGCCAACCCGCTTCCAACAGACCGGCGCACCAGCGCGAGAGTCGTGAGTCCATCGGGCCTAAGCATAGCATAGTGCGCCCGAATAGGACATGGATGGGGAGGGCTTTTCCAAAGTCACCCCAGGCGCACCGACCTGACCGGTGGGGCGGCCACGCCTGGGACTGCCACCAGAGAACGACTGGCCGTTCACCTGTCAGGTTAATGGTCGCTCGATGACTTTGGCAAAGCCCCGCATGGATGGGCCGGAAAATAGCCGGTCTGGAGTAGATTACCGCGGCCAGGAATTCGTTCTCTGGCTTGTTCGGCGTGTATGGTGGGTTGCCGCAATCGGCGATCTTGGCTACACTTTCGCCGCAATGGAACCCCTGCCCGTCGATGTCTTGCAGCTACAGCGCCGCGACCCGGTAGCCTGGACAGCTCTCTTGTCGCGCGCGCCGGAAATGGCCGATGTCATTGTCACCGCCGTCATGGCCGAACCGCTGTGGGACACAGCCCTGGTGTTGCCCGGCCGCGCCCGGGCGGAGCGCGCGCGCCACATGCGCCGCTACGTCCTGACGCTCGACGGCTCCTCCGACCCGATCACCTTCATCGCCAAACAGACCAACGCCGTCGAGGCGCTGCTCTATCACGCCCTGGGCGAGCCGCCGGCTACGGGCATTGTTCCCTGCCATTATGCCCACGTGGACGGCGACGCCAGTTGGGTCATCTTGGAAGACGTGCCCGACGACTTCCCGCCATCGGTCTGGCAGCCGGCGCACGTGGATGCCATCATTGCCACCCTCGCTCGCGTCCATGCGGCCCACTGGCGCAAAGACATCACCGGCATCGGGGCCATCCCCCACTTCCTGCACCGGCCAGAAGGGCCGTATTCCTGGGAAGCGCTGCAAGGCGGCCGCCCAACGCTTTTTGAGGATGGCCCCGGGGCCGTCCTGTCGCGCCACGCTGTGCGCCGCGCCGGCCGACTGGCGCCCCTCTTCCTGGAAGCAGCCAATGGGCTGGTGGCCCTGCGCGACCTGGGTGGCTGGCCCGGTGTGCTCGACGAGTCGCACCTGGCCGCGGCGGCCGATCTGCTTGACGACCCCGTGCCGCTGCTGGCAACGCTTGATGACCTGCCCTGGACGCTCATCCACGGCGCGCCCCACGCTGACCACTGGCGGCTGACGCTCTTCGAGGAGCAATACCTCATTGACTGGTCGACCGCTCAACACGGGCCGGGCGTGCTTGACCTCATCGCCTTCCTGGAGCGCTTCCCGCTGCTCTATGAGCGCCTGCCGGAGGGCGGCGACGAGGAGGAAGACGGCCGGCCGCGCGTTCGCCTGCGCGAGATCGCGCCGCTGTTCGAGGAGACGGCCATCGACACCTATCTGCTAACGCTCTCAGCCGAAATGGGCCAGCACTTTTCGGCGCGGCGGTTCCGGGCGGCCGTGCCCGCGGCGCGCTGCCTCCACGTGTTGACGACCTGGTTTCCCTTCTTCGCCCGTTGGAGCGATAACATGCCTGGCAAGGCCACTTGGCAACGGCTGAACCAGCTCAGCGAGGCGGACCTGGCCCAGTCGCGCGTCGGCCCCATGGCCGGGCTGCGTCCCTACCTGGCTGGTGTGTTCGACCGCTTCCTCCATGCCTACCGCAGCCTCTGATTCTCGCCCCTCCCTCCCTCCGCTGCAACGTCGGGCGCTCGTCTGCGTATAGACCTACGATGCTAAGATGCTAGATGCACTGGGCGAGAGTTTTGTCCTGCTGGTAGTGGCGCTGGCCTTTGGCGTTGGCCTGCTCGGCGCGTTTCTGCCTATTCTACCGGGTACGCTGATCGTCTGGGCAGGCGTGTTGTTCTACGCCTGGCCGTTCGATGGCTTTCAGACCTTCTCCCCGTGGGTCTTCGCCCTCATCACTCTGGTGGCTATCGTCAGCGGCACGGCCGACCTCTGGCTGCCGCTGCTGGGGGCCAAGAAGACCGGCGCGTCGTGGCGGACGCTTGTGGTCGGTCTCATTGGTGGCATTCTGGGTACGTTCCTGCTGCCATTGCCCGTCTTCGGGACGATCGTCGGCTATGGCGCGGGCGTTTTGGTGGCCGAGTACGTGCGCCACGGCGCGTGGCGGCCGGCCTGGCGGGCGACGCTGGGCGGCGTCGTCGGCTGGGGCCTTAGCGCCGCGGTCGAACTGGCCGGCGCGATGATCATGATTCTGCTCTTCTTCACTCAGGCATAGCCCTACGGAGCAGTTGGTTAACGAGATAGCGCGGCTGGCGGCCGGCTCTGTGCAAGAGCCGCATGGTGGCCGGCCGCTTTGGCGTATGTGAGGCGCCTTGAGTTATGGAAGAGTTTCTGCGTAATTTTGGTCTGGTGCTCTTGGGCGTGGCCGGTGTAGCCGGCGTCCTGGCCCTCATCTTGCTGGTCATCATCATTGTCCAGGTGCGGCGTGTCCACGTGCCCGCCAACGCGGGTCTGGCCGAAACGCTGCTCTATACGCCGTTTCTGGTCGTCGTCTTCCTCGACGTGCTCGACCTGTCACTTGACTTCCTTTCCGCGCCCATTGCCTGGATCGTCCTCGATCGGTTGGGTTTGAAGGGGTTGCGCGGCTTCGCCACGGTTGAATCGCTTGTCCCTTTCACCCAGGTCATCCCCACGATGACACTGCTGTGGATTGGGGTACGCCTCTTCGGCAAGGATCGCTTTCAGGAAGACCGCGGCTACGATTCGCGGTGGTAAGCAGCCCGTCAGCCCCGCCAGGCGGGTAGAGACAGGAAAAAGGCCGTGGTCTGGCCCGGTTCGCTCTCGCACCACACCCGGCCGCCATGCAAGTCGGCGATTGACTGGACGATGGCCAGCCCCAGGCCAGAGCCGTCCGGTCGCTCGGTCGCCGCGCCCTGGCTGCCGCGGTAGAACCTCTGGAAGAGGTGCGGCAGGTCGGCCGGGTCGATGCCCGCCCCGCGGTCGATCACGCTGAGAACGACCTCATCCCCCCGCGCCTCGGCCCGCAGCCGCACCGGGCCGCTCTCCGGCGCGTATTTCAGCGCATTGGTGACGTAGTTGGTCAGCGCCCGCCGCAGTAGTGTCGGGTCAGCCTTGACCGGGGGCAGGTCGGCCGGGGCCTCGACGATGAGGCGGACGCCGCGCATCCACGCCGGCGAAGCGTACTCCGCGGCGATCTCGGCCAGCACTTCGCCCACGGCCACGCGGTCGAATTGCAGCCGCGTGCCTGCGCGCAAGTTGGCCATTTCCAGCAAGCCCTCCACCAACGCCGACATGCGGTCGATGCCGGCGGCGATCTTGTTGACGTACTGCTGCTCCAGCGCCGGGTCGTCGGGCAGCGGCA
>DAOSMQ010000193.1:1171-5506 GCA_035372725.1 Promineifilum sp. (SeqCode) | reverse complement strand
GTGGTGCCGGCGCTGGCCGAGCTGGTCGAGCAGCAGTTTGTCCACATCCTTGACCTGGTCTTCGTTCACAAGAGCGAGGACGGGACGATGACGGCGGGCGAAGTGGAGGCGCTTGACCCCGAGTTGGGGGCCGTGTTCGCCCGGCTGGAAGGCGACATTGACGATCTGTTAAACGAGGAAGACCTGAGTGACATTGCCGCGGAGATGGCCGCCAACAGCGTGGCCGTGGTCATCGTCTGGGAGAACCTGTGGGCGGCGCGCTTTGCTGAGGCGGTGCGCGCGTCGGGCGGGGAACTGGTCGATAGCGGTCGCATTCCCCACGACGTTGCCGTCGCAGCAATGACGTACTCTGGCATTGAAGACTAGCTGATAGTAATACCAACGAGGCACATCCATGAGAAGGAACACACGAGTCGTCGTTCAGCCGCGCCGCGGCCCGGGACTGATGGGCACCATGGCCCGCACGGCCGTCATCGCCGGCACAGCCACGGCTGTCTCCGGCGCGACCGCCAACAAGATGCAGCAGTCGGCCCAGGCCCAGCAGATGCAACAGCAGGCCCAGGTGCAGGCGATGGTCGATCAAAAACTGGCCGAACAGCAGGCCCTGACGGAACAACAGCAGTTGCAGCAACAACTGGCCGAACAGCAGGCCCAGTTGCAGCAGCTCATGCAGCAACAGATGGCCCCCCAGGCGGCCGCCGCGCCCATTGAGGCCGGCCCCAGCGCGGCCGAGGTGCGCATCATGAAGCTAAAGGAGCTGGGCGCGCTGCGCGACGCCGGCATCCTGACCGAGGCCGAGTTTGAGGCCGAGAAGGCGCGCATCCTGGCCGGCTAAGAACTGTGTCGCCTTTGGTCTGTTTACCCTGAAGCGTTGGGCGTGGCTGCTGGCGCTGTTGGGCGTGGCCATCACGTTCATCACCGGCATCATGGGCCTCTTCAGCGGCGGGTTGATCGCCTTCTGCTGTGGCGTGTTGGGGTTGATCGTGTCCGGGGCGATCCTTTACTATCTATTGCAGCCAGACGTCAGACGAGTGTTCGGACGCTAGGCCGTCGGGAAGGAAGTAATGCCCAAGAAAGATAAGGCCAGGAAGAAACCCGCCGCGCCATCCGTGCGCGAGTTGTTGCGCGTCGGGCCAGACTTCGACCCGGCGGCGATTGACGCGCGGCGCGTCATGGCCGGCCCGGCCGACAAGGTGCAGGCGTTGGCCCAGGTCGGCGCGCTGGCCGGCGAAGTGAGCGAGTTGCAAGAGCGACTCTATGCCGAATCGAAAGGTGGCGGCAAGCGCCGGCTGCTTGTCTTGCTGCAAGGCATGGACACGTCGGGCAAGGGCGGCGCCATCAAGGCGCTGGATCGCATCGTCGAGCCGCTGGGCATGCGCGTCGCCCAGTTCGGCGCGCCGACGAAGGCAGAACTGAAGAAGCATTACCTGTGGCGCATTGAGCAGAAGCTGCCCCCGCCGGGCACAATCGGCATCTTCGACCGCTCGCACTATGAGGATGTCCTCGTCGTGCGCGTGCGCAACCTGGTGCCGCCGGAGGAGTGGGAGAAGCGCTACGACGAAATCAATGCCTGGGAAAAGAAGTGGAGCGACGATGGCGTTGTCTTCCTGAAGTGCATGCTCTTCATCTCCCCGGCCGAGCAGAAGGCGCGCCTGCTGGCCCGGTTGGCCGAGCCGGACAAGCGCTGGAAGTATCGCCCCGGCGATGTGGACGACCGCCTGCTGTGGGACGATTTCATGACCGCCTATCAGGCGGCCCTGACGCGCTGCTCGACGGAGTATGCGCCGTGGTACGTCATTCCGGCCGACCGCAAGTGGCACCGCGACTGGCTGCTGACCCACATGGTCGCCGAGACGTTGCGCGAGATGAACCCGCAGTATCCGTCGCCAGACTACGACGTGGCCGCGGAGACCAAGCGCGTTATGGCCAGCTAGGGCGCAACGCTGCCGCGGCGCAATGCCCCTTTGGCGCAACCGCCCCGGCAGCAGCGCGTATTATAGGACAGGAGGTAAGACCATGTGTTGTATAGTCAGTCTGCTCGTCTTCATCGGCCCGCGCATCGCTGCCATCGCCTGGTATCTGACCGACACGGCTCGCTGGAGCGCGGCGTTCAATAACATCTTGCTGCCGTTGCTGGGCGTCGTCTTTTTGCCGTGGACGACGCTGGCCTATGTGCTCATGTCGCCCGGCGGGGTGCAGGGCTTACAGTGGGCGGTTGTCGTCCTCGGTTTTCTGTTCGACATTGGCGCGTTGGGCAGCGGCGGCTATAGCAACCGCCGCCGTCACAACTAGTCCGTGAAAGATCTGTCAGAACGCACCGAGCGCCCGCGGCTAAGCCTGCCGCGGGCGCTCTTGCACCTGGAGGGCGCGGCGCTGTTGCTGCTGGCGACGGGGGCGTACTTCCGGCTGGGCCAGCCGTGGTGGCTGTTCCTGTTGCTGCTGCTGGCCCCTGACCTGAGCCTGCTCGGCTATTTGGCCGGCCCGCGCGTTGGGGCTGTGGCCTATAACGTCGTGCATACGATGGTCGGGCCGCTGCTGTTGCTGGCCGCCGGTTGGTGGTTGGGGGCGGGCACGGCCGTGGCGGTGGCTCTTGTCTGGCTGGCCCACATCGGCATGGATCGCCTGGTTGGCTATGGGCTGAAGTACCCCGACGAGGCCAAGTCGTCCCACTTCAGTCGCATCTGAGCGGGCCACAGCCCACTGACTGCCTAGACGCGCCTTCTCACCTGAGTCCACTGGCGTCCAATTCCCCTGCCCAATTGCCGGCGATAGGGGCATAATCCCGGTCATGCATATCCTTGTTACCAACGACGACGGCGTCCATGCGCCGGGGCTGGCTGCCCTGGTGGACGCCATGAAACCCCTTGGCCGCGTCACCATTCTGGCCCCCGACCACAACTGGTCTGGCGGCGGACACGTCAAGACCCTCCACCGGCCGCTGCGTGTGCTGGAGACGACGCTGGCCGATGGCACGCCCGCCCTGGCCAGCGACGGCGCGCCGTCCGACTGCGTGGCCCTGGCGCTGCTCGGCCGCGTGGCGGAGAAGATCGACCTGGTCGTGTCGGGCATCAACACCTATGGCAACCTGGGCCACGACGTGACCTATAGCGGCACGGTGACGGCGGCGATGGAGGCGGTCATTGCCGGCGTGCCCGGCTTCGCCTTCTCGCTGGCCGCCGACGACATGACGCGCGAACGCGACTATGCCACCGCCGCGGCCTATGCCCAGCGGATCGTGGCCGCGGCCATTGCCCAGGGATTGACGCGCGACCTGCTGCTGAATGTCAATGTGCCCGCCGTGCCCGCGGCCGGCATCCACGGCATCCGCGTGACCCGGCTGGGGCTGCGCGTCTACCGCGACCGGCTGGACGCCCGCCGCGACCCGCGCGGCGTGCCTTACTACTGGATTGGCGGCGACTACCCCACCGGCGTGCCCGACCCCGGCACCGACTTCGAGGCTCTGCGCGACGGCTACGTCAGCGTGACGCCGTTACAGCTTGACCTGACCTGCCACAGCACGGTTGAGCGGCTGGCGGCGTGGTCGTGGCAGATAGGGGCTAGGGGCTAGGGAAGAGCACTCTTCCCCTAGCCTCTAGCCCCTAGTTCGGCATCGAGCGCGGCCCGCTTGCGCGCTTGCAGCGCCGCGGCCTCGGCGCGGACGCGCTCCGCGCGCGCGCCGTGCAGCCCATAGAAGCTCAGAAAGACGAAGGCCAGCACCAGGCCCAGCGTGGTGAAGCCGCCGGTCAGCAACTGCATCCCAAAGATGGCTGAGGCCGGTTGCTCCGGGAAGAGAACGCCGGCGGTCGGGTTGATGTAGCCGGTGACGGTGAAGACGATGGCCGTCAGGATGCCCTGAATGACGAAGGCGAAGCGGATGACCAGGCCATTCATGCCGAAGAACATGCCCTCGCGGCGCGCGCCGGTGTGGAGTTCGTCTTCGTCGGTGATGTCGGCGATGAGCGGGTTGGTCAGCATCAGCAGGCCGGCCAGGCTGAGACCGAAAGCGGTGGTGCCAAGCAGCCCGGCCTGGAAGGTGCGCGGGAAGAAGAAGTAGAGCGCCGTGGCCGCGCCCATCAGGCAGGCCGCCCGCAGCGCCCGCCAGGCCCCGAAGCGCCGCGCCAGCGCCCACCAGATAGCCATTGCCGGCAACGCCGCCAGGAAGGCCGCCGCCAGCAGCACCGAGTTCTGCGTCTCCGCGTCCAGCGTCAGGCCGAGCAGTGTCGTCGGCCCCTGGATGGCCAGGACGTACTTGGCGTAGAAGGGGATGGCCGCGGCCAGGCCCAGGAAGACGTACTCGATCATCAGGTTCGCGCCCAGGAAGGCCACGAAGTCGCG
>DAOSMQ010000193.1:0-1071 GCA_035372725.1 Promineifilum sp. (SeqCode) | reverse complement strand
GCCGTCCAGTTCATGACGTAGACCGTCCAGAAAAGGTCGAACAGCAGGACGATGCCCAGGAAGTAGAACAGCGTGGTCAACTCCGACCAGGCCACGGCCTTGCCAAAAGGGAACCACAGCAGGAAGAAAGTGATGAGCAGCGGCACGAGCGAGCCGGCGATCCAGGGTACGCGGCGGCCCCAGCGCGTGCGCGTGCGGTCAGACCAATAGCCGGAGAGCGGGTCATTGACCGCGTTCCAAACGCCATAGATCGCCCAGACGACGCCGATCCAGACCGCGCGGACGCCGAGGACGTCGATGTAGAGGAACTGGATGTAGGTGGAGAACGCCTGGTAGGACAGGGCCACGCCGAGGGAGCCGGCGGCGTAGAGGAGGCGCGTGGAGCGAGGGGTGCGGACAGAGTTAGACATGGGCGACTCGTTCGTGTGGACTGAGGACGAATTCTAGCCCAGAACGGCGGCGCGGCAATGGGTGTGGCGCGATTCTCCGAATCGCAAGCTCTGCGATTCGGAGAATCGCGCCACGCGCGGCGAACCCTGCCAGGGCGATTTCGTGCTAAAATGGCCGCGGTAAGCCCGGCAGAAAGGAGAGCAAATCAATGGCCCATTATCCCTACCTGATCA
Organism: Promineifilum sp. (SeqCode); assembly: GCA_035372725.1. GTDB lineage: Bacteria > Chloroflexota > Anaerolineae > Promineifilales > Promineifilaceae > Promineifilum. The sequence continues at coordinate 448 of DAOSMQ010000193.1, read as the reverse complement.
TCGGCGGCGGCATGACCGGCGCGGCGGCGGCCAACGCCATCCGCGAGCGCGACGCCGCCGGCCTCATCGGCCTCATCTCGGCCGAGCCGGAGCCGCCCTACGACCGGCCGCCGCTGTCGAAAAAGCTCTGGGACGGCAAGCGCACCATCGATCAGATTTATGTCAAACTGCCCGGCAACGTGCAGGCCATGCTCGGCCGGCGCGTCGTCGCCATCGACCCGGAGGCGCGCCGGGTGACGCTCGACGACGGCGCGAGCCACACCTACGGCCGCCTGCTGCTGGCCACCGGCGGCGATCCGCGCCGGCTGCCGTTCGGCGGCGCGCACGTCAACTACTACCGCACGCTGGCCGACTACCGTGCCCTGCGCGCTGACGCCGACGCGGGGGCGCGTTTCATCGTCATCGGCGGTGGCTTCATCGGCTCAGAGGTGGCTGCCTCGCTGCGCAA
>DAOSMQ010000192.1:2700-5509 GCA_035372725.1 Promineifilum sp. (SeqCode) | reverse complement strand
AACGGGCCGAGCGCCACGCTTTTGACCCCTACGCCCAGACCGCCTCCCGCCTGCGCGCGCTGGAGACAATCGGCCACCCCACCGGCAAGGTCGAACTGCTGGTACTGGGCGGCACGTGGTCGAGCTACCGGCGCGACTATCAAGAGTGGTTCATCAAACGCTGCTTCGACGCGCTCAACGGCTTCGAGGCGGCCGACCTGCCCGCGGCCCAGGCCGCCAACGCCGTCGGCCGGCGGCGCAACGTCGGGCTTGTCGTCGAAACGCGCCAGGACCACATCGATGCCGGCGAGCTGCGCTGGTTCCGCTACCTGGGCGTCACCAAGGTGCAGATCGGCATTCAGAGCCTCGACGAGCGCGTGCTGGCCCTCAACCGGCGCGGCCATGATGTCCAGGCCACGCGCGACGCCTTCCGGCTGCTGCGACTGGCCGGCTTCAAGATTCACGGCCACTGGATGGCCAATCTGCTGGGGGCGACGCCGGCCGGCGACCTGGCCGACTACGCCCGCCTATGGGATGATCCGGCCATCCGCCCCGACGAGCTAAAGCTCTACCCGTGCATGCTGCTGGCCAACGCCGAGCTGTACGATTACTGGCGGCGCGGCGAGTATGCGCCCTATAGCGAAGAAGAGCTAATCGACCTGCTGGCCCGTTGCAAGGCGCAGACGCCGCGCTACGCCCGCCTGACGCGCATCGTGCGCGACTTCCCGACGACCAACGTTGTCGCCGGCAACAAGAAGGCCAATCTGCGCCAGTTGGCTCAGGAAAGACTACGCGAAGCGGGGACGCCCTGCCGCTGCATCCGCTGTCGCGAAATCCGTCGCGATCCTCTGCCGGCTGCCCTCGGCCTCCACGACCTGACCTACGACACGGACGCCACGACCGAGCACTTTCTCAGCTTCGACAGCGATGCCGGCTTCCCAGCCGCCGACCGGCTGGCCGCCTTCCTGCGCCTCTCCCTGCCACGCCGCGACCAGCCGCAGCCCTTCCCGGAGCTGGCCGGCGCGGCCATGATCCGCGAAGTCCACGTCTACGGCCCGGCGCTCAACCCCGGCGACGACAGCCGCGGCGAAGCCCAGCATAGCGGCCTGGGGATGGCGCTCATCGAGCGGGCTGCGGCCGTCGCTCGCGCCGAGAGCTACACCCGCCTGGCCGTCATCAGCGCCGTGGGCACGCGCGAGTATTACCGGCGGCTCGGCTTCGCGCCCGATGGCCTGTATATGTCCCGGCCGCTGGAGGGATGACCATGAGTCAACACCGGAACCCCTATCGCGGCGTGGCCGACCGCCGCGCCGACAGCATCCTCATCCGGCCTGCCCTGCCCGAAGATGCCGCCCAGGTGATCGCCTACGCCCGCAGCGTCTTCGCCGAGCCGGGCGTCAATCTCATCACCGCCCCGGACGAGTTCAACCCGACGACCGAGGCCGAGGCGCGCATGATCGTCGAGATGAACCGGTCGAGCAATAGCCTCTTCCTGGTGGCTGAGGACGACGGCCGCATCGTCGGCCAGTTGACGTTGCAAGGCGGCAAGCGCCGCCATGTCCGCCACGCGGCCACGCTGGGCATCACCGTGGCCCAGGAATGGCGCAACTACGGCGTCGGCCGGCGGCTGATGGCGTATGCCATTGATTGGGCGCGCGCCAGCGGTGTCCTGACGCGCATCGAATTGTTTGTCTTCGTGCGCAACACGGGCGCGATCCATCTATACGAATCGTGTGGCTTCGAGGTAGAGGGCCGTCGCCGCCGCTCGACCTTCCGCGACGGCGAATATCTGGATGATCTGTTGATGTCGCTGCTGCTCTAGCGGGCGACGGGAGAGAAACATCATGAAGCGACTGACTCGCGCCGAATGCTGGGACTTTATGATGGCCCGGCCACACACTGGCAAGCTGGCCACCATCCGCCCCGACGGCCGTCCCCACGTCGTGCCCATCTGGTTCGAGCGCGACGGCGAAACGATTGTTTTCACCACTGGAACCACGACGGTCAAGGCAACCAACATGCGCCACAATTCGGCGGTCTGTCTGTGCGTCGATGACGAAACGCCGCCCTTCACCTACGTAAAAGTGGACGGCACGGTGACGTTCAGCGTCGACCTGGACGCCCTGCGCCACTGGGCCACGCGCATTGGTGGGCGCTACATGGGCCAGGAGCAGGCCGAAGCCTATGGCGCGCGCAATGGCGTGCCGGGCGAGCTTCTCGTTCGCCTGACGCCAACGGCTCTCTTTGGCGAGGATAACATCGCCGGCTGGTAGTCCGCCCCGTGGCCCGCCATTTTTGGCCAGGTAGTTAGCCTTTGGGTAGACTATTGCTCCTCTTGCGCCGAGCCGCCACTAGCCACCCCACCAACCTTTGTACAATATATTGACAAATTATGGGCAATCTGCTATCTTGCCACTGTAGCGCCGTCCATTGGCGGTGATGGCGCAAAGTGGCTGGCTTGGCTATTGTGTATGGGCCGAACCAGGCGAAGGAGAAAGCGGATGGCAGTCCAACTCGATCTTTGGGAACACAGTCTACTGGCGCAGGCCTATGCCCCGCTGGAGAATCGTCTACGCCACGGCGCTGAATTGGTCGCCGGCAGCGCCCAGTCGCGGCGGGCTTACGACCATTGCCGTGCCATCACCCGCCAGCACAGCCGCACCTTCTTTATCGCCTCCAGCCTGATGCGCGCCGAGCACCGCCGCGCCATCCAGGCTCTCTACGCCTTCTGCCGCGTCAGTGACGACATCGTTGACCGCAACGACGGCGACAGGCCGGCCGACCTGCGCGCCTGGCGGCAGCGCAGCCTGAGCAGCCACCCCGGCAGCGA
>DAOSMQ010000192.1:0-2600 GCA_035372725.1 Promineifilum sp. (SeqCode) | reverse complement strand
CGCTTCGCCATCCAGGCCGCGGCCGAGCTATACGCCGCCATCCTCGACGACATCGAAGCCCACGATTACGACGTCTTCAGTCGTCGCGCCCGCACCAACGACAGCCGCAAGTTGCGTCTACTACCCGGCATCTGGCGGCGTGCCCGCGCTGCCCGGCCAGACCTGCTGGAATCTATGGAGAGGGAGCACAGCAACAATGAGTAACAAAGTCATCATCATCGGCAGCGGCTTCGGCGCGCTGGGCGCGGCCGCCCGGCTGGCCGCGCGCGGCTACGAGGTCGAGATCTTCGAGAAACGCGACAAGCCCGGCGGGCGCGCCTACGTCTACGAGCAGGACGGCTTCAAGTTCGACGGCGGCCCGACGGTCGTCACCGCGCCGTTCATGTTCGACGACATCTTCGCCGCCGCCGGCCGCCGCCGCGAGGAGTACGTCGAGTTTCGCGCCCTCGATCCGTTCTACCGCATCTTCGACCACACCGGCCGCTCATTCGACTACAACGACGACGCAGAGTTCATCGCCGACCAGATCCGCCACTGGAACCCGGCCGACGCCGATGGCTATCACCGCTTCATGCACTCGACTCAGGCCATCTTCCAGAAGGGCTTCGTCGAACTGGCCGACAAGCCGTTCCTGACCGTGGGCGACATGCTGCGCGTGGCCCCCGACCTGATCCGCTTGCAGTCGCACAGGTCGGTCTATAGCTACGTGTCGCAGTTCATCCACAACGACTTCCTGCGACGCTGCTTCACGTTCCACCCGCTGCTCATCGGCGGCAACCCGTTCGACACGTCGTCGATCTACGCCATGATCCACTACCTGGAGCGCGAGTGGGGCATCCACTACGTCATGGGCGGCACGGGCGCGCTGGTCAATGCGCTGGTGCAATTGATCGAGGAGTTGGGCGGCCGCTTCCACTACAACAGCGAAGTGGCCGAGATCGTCGTCAACGGCCGCCGGGCCGAGGGCATCCGCCTGGCCGACGGCACCGTCCACCGCGCCGACCACGTCATCTCCAATGCCGACGTGGCTTGGACCTACCTGAACCTCATCCCCGGCCGGGCGCGCGGCCTGCGCAACAGCGACCTGCGCTACCGCAAGCTGACCCGCTACAGCATGTCGCTGGTGGTCATCTACTTCGGCACGAAGAAGCTCTATCGCCACGACGGCAAGCTGGCCCACCACAACATCATCCTGAGCGAGCGCTATCAGGGGCTGCTGGCCGACATCTTCAAGGCCAAGACGCTGCCGCGCGACTTCTCGCTCTACCTGCACATGCCCACACTGACCGACCCGTCCATCGCCCCGGCCGGCCACGAGAGCTTCTACGTCCTCTCGCCCGTGCCGCACCTGGGCGCGGATGTGGACTGGGCCACGGCGGCCAGGCCCTACCGCGACGCGATCATGCAGTTCCTGGAGGACAACTACCTGCCCGACCTCCAAGCCAACATTGTCACGGAGCATATGATCGACCCACGCCACTTCGAGCAGACGCTCAACAGCCATCTGGGCGCGGCCTTCTCCATCGAGCCGGTGCTGACGCAATCGGCCTGGTTCCGGCCGCACAACCGCTCCGAGGACATCGACAACCTCTACTTCGTCGGCGCGGGCACGCACCCCGGCGCGGGGCTGCCCGGGGTGCTGTCCTCGTCGGTCATCGCCGAAGATCTGATCGTCACCGCCGATCACAAAGCCGCGCGCGTGGCCCGACCGCGGCTGGCGGCCAACGCTGGTTAAGATGGCTGCTGGCTGCCCCCTGCCCGAAGCCGGCCCGGAAACCGGCCTTCACGTCCTGAAGGGCCTGGCCCGCGAGCGCTCGCTGCTGACCGCGCTGGAGATCATGCACGCAGAGGTGGGCCCGGCCTTTCGCATCACCCTGCCCGGCTTCCAACCGGCTGTCCTCGTTGGGGCAGACAGCAACAAGCAGATCATGGTGTCGCAGCGCGAGCATCTCAACTTTCGTAGCGAGACCGACCCGGTGACGAAGCTGCTGCGTCACGGCGTGCTGGTGGAAGACGGCCACAGCCATGCCTGCCTGCGCGGTCACATGGAGCCAGTGCTGCTGAAGCCGCAGGTTGTCCACCACGTGCCGCGGATGGTGACCTACACCGACCAGGTAACCGAGGGTTGGGCCGGCGGCTCGGTGATCGATATGCTCATCGAGATGCGCCGGCTGGCTCTGCTCATCTTCATGGGCACGCTGGTCGATGTCGAGTTCGGCCCCGATCTGGAGCGGCTGTGGCGGCCGATCCTGCGGGCCATCAAGTACATCTCGCCCGGGCTGTGGATTGTGCTGCCCAACATGCCCCGCTTCGGCTACCGGGCCGCGCTGGATCAGCTCGATGCCTACCTCTACGCCCTCGTCCGGCAGCGGCGGGCGCAACTGGCCGGCTGCGCGCCGGACGAGGCCGCGCGCCCGGCCCACGATCTGCTGACCCAGCTAGTGCGCGTGCCCGAAATGACCGACGATCTCATTCGCGACCAGATTCTGACCATGCTCATCGCCGGGCACGACACCAGCACGGCACTGCTGGTCTGGACGCTGCATTTGCTCAGTGCCCACCCCGACGTGATGGGCCGCGCCGTGGCCGAAGTCGATGCC
>DAOSMQ010000191.1:0-5513 GCA_035372725.1 Promineifilum sp. (SeqCode) | reverse complement strand
CCTGGTCGCCGCGTCCAGACTATTGCGGTGATAGGCCCACGGGACGGTTAGGTGCGCGCCGAGAGCGGCCTTGGCCAGCCGCGGGTGCTCCGGCGTGGCCGAGATGCCGGCCAGGTGCAGGTGGTCGAGACCAGCGCCGTCGGCCGTGCGGAACATTGAGCCAACGTTGTGGATACTGCGAATATTGTCCAGCAGAGCGATGAGACGGGCACGCGGCGCGCCGTCGGGCGGGGACAGGGGCGCACGGGGCACGACGGCAACGACCGCCGCCGGCCCGCGGCAGCGCGGGCAGACCAGGCCCGCCTCAGCCGTTGCTGCTTCGGCCGGAAAGCGCAACCGGCAGGCGTCGTCGCGGCACTGCCAGAAGATGAAACCCATCGCCGCGCGGTCCTATTCCAGGGCGCTCAGCAGCGCCGGCAAGAGTTGCTTCTTGCGCGAGACGACGCCCTGGGCGCGCAGCGTGCCGTCGGGCAGCTTGGCATAGGGCAGACCGCCCAACCCCGGAACGTCGGACGTCAGCACCAGCCGGCTCGACCCGCGCACCACGTCGGTGACCATCAGCATGGCGAAGTTCAGTCCCTTGGCGTCGCGCAGCTTAATGAGCGCGTCGCGCAGCCGCTCCAGATGCTCGTCCAGTTCCACGAGCGAGGTCACTTCGGCCTGGGCAACGCCAAAGGTCAGGCCGCCGGCTTCATAGAGCTTCAAGTCAGCGTTGACGATGTCCTCTGGTTCGCGTGTGGCCAGGCCCGCGCCGGAGGCGATGACCTTCTCGCCATAGCTCTGCACCGTCTCACCGGCCAGGGGCGAACCGACAACAAACGACCAGCGTGTCAGCCGCTCGGCGGCCTCGTGGTCGCGTGGTGTCGTCGTCGGCGAGGTCAGGATGAGCGTGTCTGACAGCAGCCCGGCCAGCAGTAGCCCGGCCAGCTCCGGCGGCGCGCTCAGACCAGCATCGTTGATGCGCTCGGAGATGAGTGTTGACGTGCTGCCGACGACGTCGACGGTGAAGCGGATGGGCGTGCGCGTCGAGGGGTTGCCCAGGCGGTGGTGGTCGACGATCTCGATGATGTCGGCCTCGTCGATGGAGCCGATGGCCTGGCCCGGCTCGTTGTGGTCGACGAGGATGACTTGCAACCGAGGCGGGTTGAGCGCCTCGCGCTGGCGGCAGATGCCAACGTAGCGACCGTTATCGTCCACCACCCAGAACTCGTTGCGCTCCTCGCGCATGATGCGGTTGAGCGCGTCGCGGACGCGGCTGCCGGCCTGGAATTGGGGCACGGTATCGTCGCAGGCCTCGCGGCCGGGCATGTCCATCAGCTCGCCGATGCGCATCTCCTCGCGCCGCGGGTGCGAGCCAACCGTGCGGCTAAGGAAGTCGAACAGGCTGATGACCGTCACCAGACCAAAGGGCTTGCCCTCGCTGTCCACAATGGGGGCCACGCCGCCGGTGCGGTTGGCGATGGCCCAGACCTCGCGCAGGGGGTGATCGGGCGAAGCGGTGTTGAGGCGGTGGGAGATGGTCTCGAACCGGGGCGAGGCGTCGCTGAGCAGCATCGGCGGCTCGATGCCCAGGTGGTTAAGCACCCAGCTCGTTTGTGGGTTCAGGTGGCCGGCGCGGGCGGCGATGGCATTCTGGCCCTGGTCTTGCAGCAGCCAGGCGTAGCCCATGGCCGCGGCGATGGAGTCCGTGTCGGGATTAATGTGTCCGACGACGTAGATGGCGTTATTCTTCTTGCCGTTCATACCTTCAAGTTCCGGATTGATGACGCGGCCGCGCCGGTCGCGCAACCGTAGAGAGTCTAGTGGGCGTGCCTTACGACTTTACTAACAGGGAGTCTAGCACATTGCGGGCGAACGGGCAGACAGGAATGGCGGCGGGCATCGTCGGTTGTGGGTGAAGCGCAATAACCGCGGAGGGCCGGCACATCGATGTGCCGGCCCTCCGCGGCCCGTGGGCTACGTGGTGGGTCAGTTGATGGGATAGTACAGTTGCGCCAGGATGCCGCCGGCGGCCTGGGCCGCGTCGGCCGCCTCGCCGTGGAGGAATTCCACGGTCGCGCCGGCGCGCACAGCCTGTAACAGAATCGGCTCGGCTGTGTCGGCCGGGGTGGGGTAGGGCAGGGCGATGAGCCGTACCGCGCCGCGTTCCAGAGCGCGGCCCACAGCGGTGAAGCCCTTGGCTCCGCGCCCGCGCGCCCGCGCCTGGTCAATGACCTCGGCCACCAGCGCCGCCTCGTGGTCGCGCTCGCCCTGTTCGGCCGCGCCGGCAATGCGGGCCGAGACTTCGTGGGCCGGCAAGTCGATGGGGATAGACAGGACGGCAATGACTTTTTCCTGCACCGCCGGGTGCAGTTGCGCCAGGACGGCATTAGCGATCTCCTGGTTGCCCCCCAGGATGATCCGCTCGGCATCGGGTGTCTTCAGGAAGTACTTGTCGGCCTCGGTGGCCACGCCGCGGACGAAGCGGCGGGTCAGTTCGTCCGCGCGCGAGGCGATGTTGGCCGAGTCGGCCGATTTGCGCATCGGGCGCAGCGACGCCTGGTCGGAGACGATCGTCGTATCACCGGCCGAGCGGCTGAGGGCGACGCGCAGCAGACGGGCCTGGTCTTCGGCGAAGAGGGCGACGAAGTGCTGCTCGTACTCGTCCACGGCCCAGAGAAACTCCTGGATGTGGGGCTTGCCGTAGTAGTAGGCGTTGTCCAGCCGCACGGGCAGTTCAAAGCTGTAGGCGCTGCCGGGGCTGATGAACAGGGCCAACGACTTGCCTTCGGTGCGGTAGGTGGTCATGTACCTGTCCAGCCGCTTGCGTGTCCGCGCCCAGGCCTTCTCTGGCGACGTGTCGCTCAGGCGGACGTTCTTCCATTGCTTGCTCTGAACGGGGTCGAGGTTGGCTTCGACCTCGGCCGCGGCGTTGCGCAGGAAGACACGCCAGGCGGGCGTCTGGCTCTGGTTGGCCGGGTGGCTGGGGTCGGTCAGCAGGTAGAGGGTCAGGTAGGACTCTTCGGCGTGATTGGCGGCGTAATCGGCGAAAGCACGCAGGTCGTCGAGCAATTGTCGGATCATGGTGGCGATGTTCTCCTCGATGTTAGCCTCAACGCGGCCGCGCCGGGGCTTGGATTTGCATATAAGGCAGGTAATACAGGTCAGGCCAGAGCATATCATACTTTTGGTCCGGGTGCGATGCTCCGCCAAAGCCCTACAAAGCTGCTTGTGACCGCGAGCGCGCCCCGTTTGAGATACAATCCGGAGTATGGATCTCTCCGTCATCGTCGTCTCCTACAACACCTGCCGCCTGCTCGACGACTGCCTAAGCTCACTCTACGCTGCCGCGCCGCCGCCGGGCGGCATGGAAGTCATCGTCGTCGACAACGCCTCGGCCGATGGCAGCGTGGCCATGGTGCGCGAGCGCTATCCGGCCGTCCGTCTCATCGCCGATGACGTCAACCGTGGCTATTCGGCGGCCAACAACCGCGGCTCGGCCGTGGCCACAGGCGACTACTTGCTCTTCCTGAACTCCGACACGGTGGTCGGCGGTGACGCGCTGGCCCGGCCGCTGGCCTATATGCGCGCCAACCCCGATGTTGGCGCGCTGACTGTGCGACTGGTCTACCCCAACGGCGAGCGCGACCCCGACAACCACCGCGGCTTTCCCACGCCGTGGAACGCCTTCTGTCACTTTTCTCTGCTCAGCCGCCTCTTTCCCAACAGCCCGCGCTTCAACGGCTACTTCCGCAGCTACGAGGACTTCAGCCAGGTGCATCCCGTGCCCGTCATCGCCGGGTCGTACATGCTGATGCCGCGCGCGCTCGACCGGCAGCTCGGCGGCTGGGACGAGACCTACTTTTTCTACGGCGAGGATATCGACTACTGCTACCGCATCCAGGCCGCCGGCCGGTTGATCGTCTATTACCCGCTGGTGGAGGTGGTGCACTACAAGGGGGCCAGTTCCGGCCTGCGCAAGGAGTCGGCCGACATCGCCCGGCCGCCCAAGGCCACGCGGGTCAAGGTGGCCGAGGAGTCGGTGCGCGCCATGCGCGTCTTTTATGGCAAGTTCTACCGCGACAAGTACCCGCGCGTCGTCACCGCCTTCGTCCTGGCCGGCATCCAGGCCCGTGGCTGGCTGCGCATCTGGAAGCACCGGCTCAGCCCCTAGTTGTCCGAGGGCCGTGCAAGAAGACGCTCACGCAAAGCCGCAAAGTAAGCAAAGGGCGCGAAGAAGAATGCTCACGCAAAGACGCCAAGTGCGCCAAGCTTAAGAAGCCTTCTTAACTCTGCGTTCTTTGCGGCTTTGCGTGAGCGCTTCTTCTAAGTTTGCGCCTCGTTAGCAGATCGCGTTCGCGTGGTTGCGGGCTATAATCAGCGCCAAATCTTAACGGAGATGCCCCTATGCCCAAGATCGCTTTCATCGGCGCCGGCAGCACCGTCTTCGCCAAAAACCTGCTCGGCGACATCCTGAGCTTTCCCGAACTGAGCCGCGCCACCATCAGCCTGCACGACATCGACGCCGAGCGTCTGCGCACGTCGGAGCGGGTCGCCCGGCGTGTGGCCGCGTCGCTGGCCGCCGCGCCGGTCATTGAGGCCACGGCCGACCGCCGCCGCGCTCTCGACGGGGCCGACTACGTGATCACCATGTTCCAGATCGGCGGCTACCGCCCCGCGACGGTCATCGACTTCGACATCCCCAGGCGTTATGGCCTGCGGCAGACCATCGCCGATACACTGGGCATCGGCGGCATCATGCGCGGGCTGCGCACCGTGCCCGTCTTGCTCGACATGGCCGGCGAGATGGAAGCGCTGTGCCCCAACGCCACGCTGCTCAACTACGTCAACCCGATGGCGATCAACTGTTGGGCGCTGAGCCGGGCGACATCCATCCGCACCATCGGCCTGTGCCACAGTGTGCAGGGCACGGCCGAACAGTTGGCCCGCGACATCGGCGTGCCTGTTGAGGAGATCAACTACCTTTGTGCCGGCATTAACCACATGGCCTTTTACCTGCGTTTCGAGCGGCGTACGGCTGCGGGCACGGAAGACCTCTACCCGCGCATCCGCCGGGTGCTGGCCGAGGGGCGCGTGCCCGACTGGAACCGCGTGCGCTATGACCTCTTCGGCCGCTTCGGCTACTTCGTCACCGAGTCGAGCGAACACCTCAGCGAATACGTGCCCTGGTATATCAAGCGCGACCGGCCCGACCTGATCGACCGCTACAACATCCCTCTGGACGAGTACATCACCCGCTGCGAGAACCAGATCGCCGCCTGGGACGCCATCCGGCAACTGTTGGAAGACGAGTCCATCACCTTGCCGGTGGAGCGGACGCACGAGTACGGCGCGTACATCATCCACAGCCTGGAGACGGGCCAGCCGCGTGTCGTCTACGGCAACGTGGCCAACGACCACCTCATCGACAACCTGCCGCAGGGAGCCTGTGTCGAAGTGCCCTGCCTGGTGGATCGCAACGGCATCCAGCCGACGCGCATTGGCGCGCTGCCGCCGCACCTGGCCGCGCTGAT
>DAOSMQ010000190.1:0-5517 GCA_035372725.1 Promineifilum sp. (SeqCode) | reverse complement strand
AGGCCGCCTTCACAGCCGGTCGGGGCCATGTCGGTCTGGCAGCGGGCGGTGAAGGCGGCCTCGGCGTCGAGGCCGAGCAGCGCTTTTACGCTGACCGCTTCGTCTGCGACACCGAGGCCGCCTTCACCGCCCGCTGCCAGACCGACGCGGCCCCGACCGGCTGTGTGCTGGAGCCGCGCAACCAGGGCAGCCTGGTCACTCTGATTCAAGCGGATGTCGTCAATCCCGTTGTCCAGCAGGCCTGGTTTCTGGCTGAGTCGCTTTTCCACCGTGAGGAAGTCATGACCGAGGCCCGGGCGGCCTACCCCGACGCGGACATCCATTTCCGGCGTTGGCTGACGCTGGACTTTCTGACCCGGCCTCAGTCTAGCCAGCCGGAACTGGCCGGCGTGCGCACCGCCATCCTCGGTTCGCTATGGGTTGTGTCCATTGGCATCCTCGTCGGCTTCCCCGTCGGCGTCGGCGCGGCTATCTATCTGGAGGAGTATGCCGACAAACGCCGCCGCCTTAACCGTTTCATCCAGACCAACATCAACAACCTGGCTGGCGTGCCGTCGATCATCTATGGCCTGCTTGGTCTGACTGTCTTCGTCCGCCTGCTGGAACCGATCACCAGCGGCGCGGTTTTCGGCGTGGGCGATGCCACCACGGCCAACGGCCGCACGGTGCTTTCGGCCGGTCTGACACTGGCCCTGCTCATCCTGCCGGTCATCATCATCAGCGCGCAGGAGGCTATCAAGGCCGTGCCCAGTTCGTTGCGCGAGGCCAGCCTCGGCCTGGGGGCCACTAAGTGGCAGACGATCTGGAACCACGTCGTCCCCAACGCCATCGGCGGCATCATGACCGGCGTCATCCTGGCCATGTCGCGCATCATTGGCGAGACGGCCCCGCTGGTCGTCGTCGGCGCGTCAACCTTCATCACCGCCGACCCGACCAGCCCGTTCTCCAAGTTCACGACGCTGCCGACGCAAATCTTCCAGTGGACGTCCCGGCCGCAGCAGACTTTCCTGCTCATTGCCGGCGCGGCGATCATCGTCCTGATCGTCCTGCTCTTTATTCTCAACGGCTTTGCTATCGCCCTGCGTAACCGCTATGCCGGGCGAATTGGCTAGGCCCCGTGGGAGCCTTTTATGACCATTCCAGCCAGTGACCCCTCTTCCGGTGGCCCCTACGCTATCGAGGCCCACGACCTGAATATCTATTACGGTAGCTTTCGCGCGGTCAAGGACATTGACCTGCGCTTCTCGACGCACAAGATCACGGCCCTCATTGGCCCTTCCGGCTGTGGCAAGAGCACCGTCCTGCGCGCCTTCAACCGCATGAATGATCTCATCCCCATTTCGCGCACCGAGGGCACGGTTCTCTTCCACGGCAAGAACATCTACGACGCCGACGTGGACCCCGTGCAGGTTCGCCGGCGCGTGGGCATGGTCTTCCAGAAGCCGAACCCGTTCCCCAAGACGATCTATGAAAACGTCGCCTGGGGCGCGCGCATCAACGGCTTTAAGGGCAGCAAGGCCGACATGGACGCCCTGGTGGAGGAGTCGTTGCGCGATGCGGCTGTCTGGGACGATGTGAAAGACAAGCTTTTTCAGAGTGGCCTGTCGCTATCGGGCGGGCAGCAGCAGCGGCTGTGCATCGCTCGCGCCATCGCCACGCGGCCGGAGTTGATCCTGATGGACGAGCCGGCCTCCGCTCTCGACCCCATCTCGACCTTGCGTATTGAGGAATTGATCCAGGACCTCAAGAAGAACTACACCATCCTGATCGTCACCCATAACATGCAGCAGGCGGCCCGCGCGTCCGACTACACCGCCTTCTTCAACATGGACACCGACCGCGCCGGCTATTTGGTCGAGTACGGCCAGACCGACCAGGTCTTCACCAGCCCCAGGAACGAGATGACCGAGCAGTACATTACTGGCCGCTTCGGCTAAGCGCCATTGCACTCAGGAAACGACCGCTCAGGAAACGACCGCCCAGGAGGCGACCGCCCAGGAGGCGACTACATGCGACAATCCTTCGACCGCGAATTGCAGCGGCTGCAGGCCGAGATCATCCGCATGGGCAGTGAGGTCGAGGAGCACCTCACTCGCGTCACAACCGCGTTCATCGAGCGCGACACCTACACGGCCAGTCAGATGATCGCCGCCGATGCGTCCATCAATGAGCGTCGCATCCAAATCGGCCTCGACGCCCTGACGCTGATTGCCAGGCAGCAGCCGCTGGCCGGCGACCTGCGTCTCATAGGCGCGGTGATGGAGATCGTCGGCGAGTTGGAGCGCATCCACGACTACATTAAGGGCATCGGCAAGATCAGCCTCAACATCGGGGCGACGCCGATTCTGCCAACCTTTGTCGCCCACATGCCCGAAATGGCCGAGACGGCGCGTGAGATGCTGCACTTGTCGCTCAAGGCGTTTGTCGACCACGACAAAGAACTGGCCCAGCGTGTGCCGGCAATGGACGATGTCGTTGACGCGCTGTTCAACCGGCTCTATGCCGACATTCTGACCTATGCCGCCAATCAGCCGCGGCAGATCGACCACGCCAACCAACTGGAGTGGGCCCTCCACAACCTGGAGCGTTCCGCCGACCGCACCATCAACATCTGCGAGTGGGTCGTCTACATGGTTACCGGCGTTTACCACGAGATGAGTATGGGCGAATACGAAGCGCCGCCCCAGGGGCGAGCGAGGCACGAATGACCGCGACAGTTGACATCTTTAAGTTCGAGAAGAACGTTGAGACCTTCGACGCCGGTCAGGCTATCTTCAGCGCGGGCGACGAGGGTCACTGCATGTACGTCGTTCAGGCCGGCGAAGTCGATGTCTTCGTCAACGGCTGGCTCATCGAGACCGTCGGCCCCGGCGGCATCTTCGGCGAGATGGCCCTCATTGACAGGTCGCCGCGCAGCGCCACGCTGATAGCGCACACAGACTGCCGGCTCGTGCCCATCGACGAGACCAGATTCATGCAGCACGTCCACCGCACGCCTTTCTTCGCCCTCCAGGTCATGCGCATCATGACGGCGCGCCTCCGCCGGCGCATGACGACCACAGTGGACGACCAGGAGGTCGTGGACGACCAGGAGGTCTGAGCGCCGGCCGCGCTGGTTGGCATTCGCGGCCTTCACCACACCGACTGTTCTATGTCCATATCGCGCTGGTTCGGGCTCGCCGCTCTGATGGCCCTGGGGGCGGCTTTGCTCCTGTTGGGCGGCTGTTCGGCCGGGGCGGCGCTGCCGCCCGTCCTTTTCCTGCGCGTCGACGACGCCGGTCGCGCCCAACTCTACCGCCAGGACGCCAGTGGCGGCGCCGCCCGCCGCCTGAGCGCACACCCGGCTGGCGACGTGCTCGATTTCGCCGCCGCGCCCGACGGCAGCCATGTCGTCTATAGCGTCCTCGACGGCTCCGAAGGGGCGTTGCGGCTGGTTGATGCTGACGGCGGCGGCGACCGCGAGCTACTGGCCTGCCCGGCGGCCGAGTGCAGCGCCCCTGTCTGGTCGCCTGATGGGAAGCGGCTGATCTATGAGCACCGGCCGCTGAGCGCCAGCGGGGTGCTCGGTTCGCCGCGCCTGATGTGGCTCGACCCGGCCAGCGGAGAAACCATTCCGCTTGTGGCGACGGAGGTCATTGGCTACGGGGCGCGCTTCTCGCCCGATGGAGCTTGGCTCAGCTACGTTTCGCCGGAAGATGAGGGTGTCGTGCTCGTTCCACTGGCTGGCGGCGCGCAGCGCTTGCTCAGCAGCCGCGTCGGCCGCCCCGCAGCCTTCAGCCCGGACGCCAGCCAGATCGTCATCAGCGACATCACTCTGGTAGCGGAGGCGGCCCAGGAATCGTCGCGGGTTTACCTGTATCGGGTAAGTCTGGCAGAGGAAGGGCGCGAGCGGCTCAGCCCCGCCCAGCCGGTGGACGATAGCGCCCCGGCCTGGTCGCCCGATGGGCAGTGGATTGCCTTTGGCCGCGCGCCGGCCGACACGGCCGCCGGCCGCCAGCTATGGCTGATGCGCTCTGACGGTAGCGACGCCCGCGCTCTGACCGCTGAACCGGCCATCTTCCACGGCCCGCCGACCTGGTCGCCCGACGGCCGCGCGCTGCTCTACCAGCGCTATGACCTCAACGATCCCGCTGCCACGCCCCAGGTCTGGAGCCTGCGCCCCTCGGACGGCGCGCAGACGCTTATCGCCCCCGGCGGCTATCTGCCTGCCTGGCTGCCGGGCGGCTAAGGCTATAGCAGCAGCAGATATGCCAGCACGGCCAGCACGGCCAGCGTCAGCAGCAACAGAATGACGAACAAGGCCGTCAGCGCGCCATTGCCCCGCTGGCGGGCAGGCGGTGGCGGCGGTGTTTTGCGCGGCTGCGCCGCGGCGGGTGGCACAGCCGCGACGACCGGCGCGGACGCGCTCTCGTAGGCGACCGCCGGCTCTGGACTGAGCGGGCGCAGCCACTCCGGAGCGGTTTCGGCGGCCGTGGCGTCGCTCTCGGCGAGGGCTTCTGCGGGCAGGCCAGCGTCCGTTAGCGCGGTATCATCCGCCTCGACAAGCTCTATCTCGACAGGCTCCATCTCGACGCCGCCGGCCTCAATTGGCGCGGCCGCCCCGCTAAGCGAAGCCACCGCCGCGGCCGGCAAGGCGTCGAACTCGGCGCGGGCACGGCTGTTGTCCGGGTCCAGCGCCACGGCCTTGTGCAGATAGACGGCACGGCGCGCGTCCGAATCGACGAGCTGGCTGAGAAAATACCAGGCGTTGGCGTCGTCGGGGTTGTCGCGAATGACTTCGGCGGTCAGCATCTGGGCGCGCCCGGTTTCGCCGGCGCGGACGGCAGCGATGGCGTCTTGCAGGGTGGCGGTCATGGTGTCCCTCTCTGGGTGCGGATCATGGCGCGATTGTAGCGTCGTTGGGGGGGATGGCAAGCGGGGCCAGAGAGTTAGCAGCAGGGCGGCGACGAAGGCCAGCCAGCCGAGCACGGCCGTGCCCAGCACCAACCCATAGGCGGTGATGGCCCGGATGACCGCGGCCGATGGCTCCAGCGCCGCGCCGGCGGCATAGACAGCCACGGCCGCAGTGGGCATGGCTACCAGCGCCACCAGCGCCCGCGGCTGCGCCGGCCCGGCCAGGTCGGATAGAGCGCTGCCCGGCCGCTCGCGGCGCTTATTGACATAAAGACCTAGAAGGGTAACACCAACCAGCACCAGCAGCCGCAGCGGCGCCCACGGGTAGGCCGGCAGCACCAGCGCGGCGAAAAAGACGAGCAGACCGCCGGCAACGAACACACCCTCGACCAAAGACGGCCGGAAAGCCTTTTGCCAGCCGCCGCGGCCGAGCAGCCAGTGGGCCACGGCCAGCAGGGCGGTGAAGGTAAAGGCATGGAGGGCAAACGCGGGCACGGGCCATTGTCCCAGCCGCGCCCCCTGGGCCAGCAGCGTTGGGTCGGCGGTGTTCTCTGGCAGCCACCAGGCCATGGCCCACAGCCCCCACAGCAGGCCGACAGCCGCGCCGCCCAACGCCACCCGCCA